>JARHZK010000231.1 GCA_029258245.1 Longicatena sp.
ATCGTTTTCATGGGTATACAAAATCAATTGATGAAACAATTCAACCAAGATATCATATGTATATTCCATTAGTAGATAAAGATATGAATATGCTAACTGAAGATGAAGTGAAAAAAAGCTTTAAAAAAAGTACTCGAAGTTGTTTAGGAAATTATCATTTAAAGCGAGGTATTTATTATTTCCATACAAGTGATAAGAAATATTTAGATATGTTTATGGAAGTAATAAATGATACAGCACAAAGACAAAATATTCATTTGCGTAATAAGGAATACTTTGAAAAGATGATGGATCAATTTAAAGATGAAGCAATATTGTTTTTTGGTATGATGAAATTAGAAGAATATTTAGAGTTTATTAAAGAAAAAAACAATGAAAAAGAAATTGCTTTTGTTGAAGGTTTGATTGCACAGGGGAAAAAGGAAATTCCATTATCAGCTTCTTTTGTAATTGCTCCTAAAAATAAAGGAATTCGTACAAGTGAATATTTATATGCAGGAAATAATTTATCCTTTTCAAAATTAAATGTTTCTGCTGGTTTGGTTTATGATATATGTAAGTATTCGATAGAAAATCATATACAATATTGTAATTTGGGTGGAATTAACGGAACATTTGATGATCATTTAACTCCATTTAAATCTCACTTTAATCCAATCGTATTTGAATTTGCTGGAGAATATGATTTACCGGTTCAAAAAATTCGTTATTCTATATATGAATTTTTCATGCCGATGATGAAAAAAATATATGCTTTTATACGAAGCAAGATGTAATAAGTATCGTTTGTGAAGTGTACCAAAAAGTTTGGATCTATTAAAACCTAAACTTTTTGGTACATTTTTTTAGTTAATATAAAAATTAATTGTAAAAAAGCTTGAATTATCATTTGTTTTTTTATGCATATAAATAATTGAAATCGCTTCAATTATTGTATTTTTTGTTCATTTTGACAAAGAATTTATGCTATTTCACTAAATTTTTTTCAATTATTTTCACTCATTCGACAAAGTTGAACATTATTTTTATTTTTTTTGTCTATAATCGTTGTTGAAGGAGAGGGAGAAAAATGAATAAAAAGTTAAGCGTTTATTTGGTTGATGACAGTATGGAGGAAATTCATATGATGAAAGAGTCTTTCAACAAAAGTGAGGCTTACCAAGTAATAGGCAGTGCGACAAATGGAGAACAATGCCTATTTGAATTACATGGAAAAAAAGTAGATGTATTAGTACTAGATTTAATTATGCCAAAAAAGGACGGAATTAGTGTATTGAAGGATTTGAGAAATCATAATATAGAGGTGTCTCATATTGTTGCGACAACACCATTTATCAATGAGTTGATAGTTTCTCAAATCCAAGGTTTAAAAGTGGATTACATTTTGATGAAACCGTTTGCAATCAAAGATTTAATTCAAAAATTAAATTATATTGTAGGATTTGTAAGTAAAGATAAAGCAGGAAGTGGAATGGAAGTTAATCTTGATGAGGGAGAGAGAAAAAGATTAGCGAAATTAGAACTTGAAAGTGAAATTACAGAATTGTTACATGAAATAGGAATACCAGCACATATTAAAGGATATATGTATTTACGTACAGCGATTTTAGAAACATATATCAATGTTGATTTTTTAGGTCAAATAACAAAAATATTATATCCAGATATTGCAAAGAAATATGATACGACACCATCTCGAGTAGAAAGAGCTATTCGACATGCGATTGAAGTTGCTTGGAATCGTGGGAATGTAGACGCAATTGATGATATATTTGGATATACAATTTCAGCAAGTAAGGCAAAACCAACAAATTCAGAATTTATTGCGATGATTGCAGATAAATTACGATTAGAACATCGAATGAAAAATAAATCAGTGATGCAAAGTTTTCGCTAGCAATTTATAAGGGAATCCATTATACTTATACAAGAAAAGG
>JARHZK010000249.1 GCA_029258245.1 Longicatena sp.
CAACGTATACTATGTTTGTTTCAAGCTGTTATAAATCGTATGCATGGAATAGAACCATTTGTTGATGGATGTGTACGATGCAGAAGACAAAATCATATTTGTGCAATTTCAATTCTTGATGGTGGATTTGTATGTCAATCATGTTTTCGAAATGTAAGTGACTTTAAATATAGCAAAAATAGATTGCAACATTTTCGATTGTTATGTAAAGCAGGTATAGAAAATTATGAGATTTTAAAAAGAATAGATGATTTTACTTTCGAAGATTTTTTTGAACTGTTTGATTTTTTTCAAGAATATGCAGGTGTTTCAATTAAAAGCATTCGTTTTTTAAAGTCTGTAATACAAATGGAGAAGGGTAGGTAATCTGCCTTTTTTATTATTTTTGTATAAAATTGGGTGAAAAATTGATAATATATGCATAATTATGGTATTTATCAGTAAAACTGATAAATAAAAATAAGGGAATTGTAGCGGAATCACAACAAATGAAAGAATCTTATCTAACATCATATTTACACATGAGCTGTTAAGGATTCTTGCGTAAGCAATGTTTTAGTATTCTTTACAAATTACGGGATAACGAGTACCTCACCAAAAGCAGAAAAGAAATGACGATGTTAAAAGAGCATGATATAATGTAAATAAAGCTAAATAAGAATTTTATGACCTCAACGAATCATTTATATCCCCAGTCAACAACTAGTGTATGTATTTTTATAAGTGTTTTATTTATGATAATTTTGAAAGGAGGATGAACCAGCGAATCAAATTAAAATCGGCAAATTCATATCATTACAAAGAAAAGTTAAGAATTTAATGTGGACAAAGCTGAATCATAAGGAGTATATCAAATGTGGATTTTAGGGAGTATTTTTATAATCGCATCGCTATTAGTTTTATATCTGAAATATAGGGTTGTTTTCACTGGTAAAAAATGCAAAGGAAAAATAGTTGATATTGTAAATCAAAATGCATGTTATGCAGTAGGTGGAGTCAATGTTAAAAAACATGCTTATATAGTAGAAATTAAGAATAAAGAGTATTATACTGCACATGGGTGCCTCTTTTTATCATTGGGGAAAAGGAAGATTGGAAAAGAAATTGTTGTGTTTAAGAACGAAAAATATGGGAAAGAGGTTTTCAAATGCTTCGATTTCCGTATAGAAATTGTTGCTTTCTTGGTATTTTTATCAGGTATTTTTCTAATTTATGCAGAATCACGATAAAGTTAAACAATTCTAGTTTATAGAATTGAAAATATTGCAAGTTAAAATTGTTATAGAAATACTGTTTGAGGAGGGAGAAAGAGTGCTTATATTAAATGTTCCTTATAGTGAAAAAGATGAGGTAAAAACTTTAGGAGCTAGATGGAATTGAAAAATAAAAAAATGGTATATTAGAAATAAAGAAGATTACTATAAATTTGTTCGTTGGATAGAACCATATGGCAATATGGTTATCATTGATGAATTATATTCGATAGAGGGTGTTCAAAAATGTTTTCGATGTG
>JARHZK010000028.1 GCA_029258245.1 Longicatena sp.
TTTTTTTATAGGTCTATGATTTATCTGTCACAGCCTCTAAAATATCAATACAATATTTACTTGCAAGACTAAATTTTATAAAAAAATTCAAATTATTGAACTGAACTAATTTTTCAATTCAAGCTTTTTTTTCTTAATTTTTACATCTTATATTCTATTTAGTTTATAGATGTAATTTACTAATTTACATAATAATAAAAGAACTCAATTCTATATTATCCTCTAATTCTTAAATTAAATTATTTATTCTTTTATAATTTCTCTAATTGCATATGAGGCAATTGCAAGACCTGCCGCGCTTGGAACAAAAGGCGAACTGGCTGGTGGCATCTTCTGCTTTCTAGTTATTCCATTTTCATTTATAACTTTTGTTTGAACTGTTGGTTGTTCGCTTGACCATGCAACAGGTATTTTTCCCTTTATTTTATTTTTTCTTACTAAATTTCTCATAATTTTTGCAACTGGGTCATAATTTGTTTTCATTAAATCACAAATTTCTATTTTTGTAGGGTCCATACGATTTGCCATCCCCATACTTGATATAAATTTAATTTTATTTTTTAAACAATATTTAATAATCGCTAATTTACTTGACATTGTATCAATTGCATCAACCACAAAATCAATTGGTTCATCAAATAATATTGTATTATTTTCTTCACAATAAAACAAATCTTTTGTAATAATCATACAATCTTTTCTATATGTCAAAATTCTTTCTTTCATTACTTGTGTTTTTGATTTCCCTATAGTTTCATAAGTAGCATGAATTTGTCGATTTAAATTACTGGGTGCAACAATATCTCCATCTACTAAAATGAGCTTACCTATTCCAGCTCTAGACAATGCTTCAGCTGCATAAGATCCTACCCCTCCAACTCCAATAATCATTACAACCGAATTTTGAATCTTTTTAAGATTTTCATGTCCAATTAATAGTTCCATTCTTTGTAATGGTGATTCTATTTCTTCAGCCATATTTCAATATCCTTTCTAATTTGTACCTTATAATCCTTATCCTTCACATCATACCAATGTACATCCATTTGATTACGAAACCAAGTATATTGACGTTTAGCAAAATTGCGTGAATTTTTTTTTATTTTTTCTACACATTCTTCTTTTGTAGTATTTCCATCAAAATATGCTTTCCATTCTTTATATCCAATTCCTTTAAAACTTTGTAAATCCCATATTTTTTCATAATCCTTTACAAGTCCTTGGATTTCTTCAAATAACCCTTCTTTCATCATCATATCCACACGTTTATTGATACGTTCATATAATTGTTCTCGTTCCATCGTTAAACCAATAATAAAAACATCATAAATAGGTTCATGTTGTTGTGCATCTACAATATTACTTTTCTTTTCACCATCATGGGCCATACTTAATGCGCGTACTATTCGTTGGCGATTATTATGGTGTATTGTTTCACATACTTTGGGATCTATCACTCTTAATAAACCCCACAATTGATCATTACTTAAAGCTTTTAAATATGATATAAACTTTTCATCTTGTTTTTGTTCCAAAAATGTATAATCATAAATTGCAGATTTTATATAAAGTCCTGTTCCTCCACAAATTATAGGTAAATGTTTATGTTCTGTAATTTCATCTATATATTTTCTTGATAAATTTTGGAATTCTTTTACGTTATACTCCTCATCAAAATGAAATGTATCTACTAAATAATGTGGAATATCTTCTTTTTCTTCTTCTTTAATTTTTGCAGTCCCAATACTCATTTCTTTATATACCTGCATAGAATCTCCACTAATAATTTCACCTTGAAATTGCTTTGCTAAGTATACACTTAAACTTGTTTTTCCTACTCCTGTTGGTCCTACAATTACTAGTACTTTTTTCATATATTATCCTCTTTCAAAATCATGTATTAAATCTTTTTCTTCGATACAAATCAATGTTGGTCTACCATGTGGACAATGAAATGGTTGCTCACATTTTTCTAGATCTTCTATCACTCTTTTCATTTCATCTATTGTGAGATTTCTATTGAAACGTATAGAACTATGACATGCCATCGTTGCAATCGCATGTTTTCTGAATTTTTCTAAGCTTATTTCTTTGTCTTTTTCCCACACATCAATCATATCTTGAATAAATTCTTTTTCTTCTATATCTTGCATCCATGACGGGATTTCTCTACATAATAATGTCATTTCCCCAAATGATTCTAAATGAATTCCTATATACTCCATTGCTTTATTTACTTCCTCTAATTGCAGTACTGCAGACACTGTTGTTTCAATAGTTAAAGGAAGTAATAATGGTTGTGACTCGTTTTCCCCAGCTAAAATCTTATTACGGATTACTTCATAATGATATCTTTCTTGAGCGGCATGCTGATCAATGATATATAAACCTTTTTCCCCTTCTGCTATAATATAACAATTATGAAATTGCCCAATTACACGTAATTGAGGTAAACTAGGGTTTTTGGGTTTTGTTTCTTCCTTAATTTCTATTGGTTGGACAATTTGTGGTTCTATCTGAATTACTTCTTCTTTTACATCATCAACAATATCTATTGATTCTTCTTTCGTATTTATATCTTCTTCTATATACTTAAATATTTCTATTTTTTTTTCAACTTTAGTAAACTTATTTTCTTTATTATTCGTTTTTAAAATTTCTTTTACTATATAACTCGGCTCTTCATCCTTAATTCCTATCATTGGTTCTTTGTTTATTTGACTTAAATGATTCGAGTTTTCCTTATCATTAATTATAAATTGTGAACTATCAATTTTATTTTTTATACATGGTTCTACAAAGCTTTTATTTACTTCATCATGTAACTGTTTTATTGGTTTTTCTCTTTGGTATGTTAATTCCATTTCTTGTAGTTCTACTTTAGGTTGTTTTTCTTTTTTTACATATATTTTAGGTACTTCTAAATCTTTTGTTAATGCTTCTGATATTGTATGATATATTAATTTTTCTAATTGCTTTTCCTTAGATAGACGTATTTCCCACTTACTAGGGTGAACATTCACATCAACTAATTGTGCATCCATCTCTATATTAATTACAACAATAGGATATCGGTCTTTAGGTAGATACGAACTATATGCATCGATCACTGCTTTTTGAAGATGATAATTACGAATCATTCTTCCATTAATATATAATAACATATAATATTTTGTTGCACGATTAAAATTTGGTTGCATTATATAACCAACAATATGATAATCGATATCTTTTCCATCTAATAAAATTGCTGTTTTAGCAGTTTCTCTTCCATAAATTTGCATTAAAACTTCTTGCAATTTCCCATTTCCTCTTGTGTGAAAAATCTGTTTTCCATCATGAGACAAAGTAAATCCTATTTCAGGATGTGCCAATGCAAATTTTTGAACAACATCTGAAATTAAAGAAAATTCATATTGAGGGCTTTTTAGATGTTTAAATCTTGCGGGTGTTTTTTGAAATAAATTTTTTACTTCAATCATTGTTCCTTTTGGTGTTCCACATGGTTTTACATCGATTAAATTCCCATAACTAATTTCTACTTCTGTTGATTCTTCTCCATTATTCGTGCGTAATATTACATGCGAAACAGAGGCAATAGATGGAAGTGCTTCTCCTCGAAATCCCATAGTATGTATATTCCATAAATCATTTACTTCTTTTAATTTACTTGTTGCATGTCTTTCAAATGCTATTTGCGCATCGTCTGCATCCATTCCAATTCCATCATCAATAATTGTAATAGTATCAATCCCACCTTGAAGAATTTGAATTTCTATATGTTTTGCTTGCGCATCCATACAGTTCTCTACTAATTCTTTTACAATTCCCATTGGTCTTTCTACAACTTCTCCAGCTGCAATCATGTTGGATAAATGCTCATCTAACCGATTAATTTTACCCATATGTTCACCTCCAATTCATTAATTTACTTTTTGCTTTAGTTCATATATAAATTGCATTGCTTCGATTGGCGTCATTTTATTTATATCCACATTTTTAATATCCATGACGATATCTTCATATTTTGAATTTTCTTGTTCGATAATAACAGGATTTTCTACATTTAGAATTGGATTATTATCCATTTCTAAATGATCTAATATCTGTTGTGCGCGATCTAATACCATATTTGGTAAATGAGCCAATCTAGCCACGTTAATACCATATGACTTATCAGCTTTTCCTTTAATCACTCTATATAGAAAAGTTACTTTTTCATCTTCTTCATGTACATCTACATGAACATTTAAAATTCCTGGAATTTTTGCTTCCATATCAGTTAATTCATGGTAATGCGTTGAAAATAAAGTTTTTGCTTTAATATTATATACAATATATTCAATCATGGCCTGCGCTAAAGCCATTCCATCATATGTAGACGTTCCACGTCCTATTTCATCAAATAATACTAACGAATTTTCTGTTGCGTTTTTTAATGCATTATTTGCTTCCATCATTTCTACCATAAATGTAGATTGTCCTGACATAATATCATCACTTGCTCCAATTCTTGTGAAAATTTTATCAAATATAGGAAATTCTGCTTTTCGAGCAGGTACATAGCATCCAATTTGTGCCATTATTACAATCAATGCCATTTGTCTCATATAAGTAGACTTACCCCCCATATTAGGTCCAGTAATAAGCATAACATCTTCATCATTATTCATAATTACATCATTAGATACATATCTTGTTGTTTTCATGATTTTATCTAAAATTGGATGTCTTCCTTCTTCTATATTAACTTTATGCTCATTATGAAAATAAGGTCTTGTATATCCATTTTCACTTGATATTTCTGCTAAAGCATAGAGTGCGTCAATTGTGCTCAATGCATTTGATAAATCATGTAATTTAGGTAAATATTCTTTTATGATATTTAATAAATTATCAAATAATTCATTTTCTAATCGAATACTTCTTTCTTGTGCATGAATAATTTCATCTTCTTGTTCTTTTAATTCTTGTGTTATAAAGCGCTCTGCATTTGTAAGTGTTTGTTTACGAATATATCCATATTCTTCTTTTATTTGATCTAAATTTGCTTTTGTGATTTCTATATAATATCCAAAAACACGATTATATCCTATTTTTAACGACTTTACTCCTGTTCTTTCTCTCTCTTTATTTTCAAGATTTAAAATCCAATTTTTTCCATTTTTTCCTATTTCTCGTACATGATCTAATTCTTCATTATACCCTTTTACAAATATACCACCATCTTTTAATGTAATAGGTGGATTTTCAACAATTGCTCCATTAATCAATTCATACAAATCCTGACAAAGATCTATATTTTTAAATTCACTATATGCCTCACAATTTTTAAATAATTCAAAAATCATAGGTGCATGTTCTAAAGTCTTAATTAGTCTCAATATATCTCTAGGATTTGCACTTCCATAAGCCACTCTAGCACTTAATCTTTCCATGTCATATACATAACTTAAGTGTTCTTTTAATTCATCTTTTGTAATAAAATTATCATTCATAAATTCAATAGCATCTTGTCTTTTATGAATGAGATTAATATCTACTAATGGATATTCAATCCATTTTTTTAACAAACGTGATCCCATTGAACTTCTACATTTATCTAAAAAATTCCATAGTGTTAATGATTTTGAATTATTTCGTATACAAGTTGTTAATTCTAAATTTTGTTTCGTATTATAATCCATTTGTAAAAACTCATCTTCATATATTTGTTCTACATGATGTAAATGAGCCATATTGCGACGCTGTGTTTCATCTAAATAATTTGTTAAAATACCAAATGCTTTACGTATACGTTCATCTTCTATATTATGAATTAAATGTTCATATTCTGCCTTAATGTTAGCATTATTATCATACGAAACTGTAATTTGATTCATATCATTAATCATTTTTATAATTTTTTTATCAAACTTTTCTTGAACAACAACTTCAGCAACATTATTACCTAATAATACTTTCTGTATTGCCATTACCTGTTTATCAATTAACTGTGCTTGTATTTCTCCGGTTGTCATCTCACATAGAACTACTGCTAAACCAAATTGATAATCGTATAAAGATGCAATATATACAGTTGTCTTTTCATCATTTACTTCATCCATAATAGTTCCAGGTGTAACAATTTTTAAAACATCTCTTTTAACGATACCTTTTGCAGTTGCTGGATTTTCCATCTGTTCTACAATCGCAACTTTATATCCTTTTTGAATTAATCTTTGGATATATCCATTTGCCGCATGATGTGGAATACCACACATAGGAACTTTTTCTTCTACTCCAGCATTTTTTCCTGTTAACACTAGATCTAATTCTTGACTTGCTATCTTTGCATCATCAAAAAACATCTCGTAAAAATCTCCTAAACGGTAGAAAACAATTTCATCTTGATGTTTTTTCTTCATTTCTATATATTGTGCCATCATTGGCGTATATGTATTTTTTTTAGCCATATTATCAATCCTGCTTTCGTTTATATATTATAGCAAAAATTATTTATTACTGGTTATATTTCATACAAAAGTTTCTTAAGTTTTATATGAAATATAAAAAACATGATATAATAATTACAGCCTTTAAAATAAAAATAGATTGGAGTGATGCTAATGAAATTAGGATTATCCAAAGTTAAAAGTTCGGATAAATTTGATTATGTTTTACTGGCTTTATTAGTAATTATGGCAATCACAAGTTGCATTGCGATATATGCTTCTTTCAGTATCGTAGGAACAAACACTGGCATGCATTATTTATCTAGACAAATCATGTGGTTTACTGCGAGTTTTATTGTCTTTAGTATGATGCTTTATTTAGGAAATGATAGTCTCTTTCAATTTGCTAAATATGCATATTGGATTTTAATGGCATGTTTAGTTATTTTATTTATTTTCCGTATTCTATATACAAAATTAGGTGTAAATGAAATTTCTTTGATTCAAAATATCAATGGTGCTATATCATGGTTTACTCTTCCTGGTTTTTCATTTCAGCCCAGTGAATTTATGAAAATTGTATTAATTGTTATAACTGCACAAATTATCGATGATCATAACAAAAATAAAACGACAGATTCTTTTGAATTAGATTTTAAATTATTTATAGAAATTGCAAAATGGGCATTACCTCCAATGATATTAATTTTATTACAGCCAGATACTGGTGTTGTATTAATTATAGGAATCAGCTTACTAGCAATGGTTCTATGTTCTGGAATTCACAAAGAATGGCTATGGCTTATACTTGGGCTATTTGCTGTGTTTGCTATTGTTTTTGGGATTCTTTATTTCTTCAATTATGACTTATTATTAAATATAATTGGTAAAGATAATGCTTATAAATTAGATCGAATTACTTCATGGCTAGATCCTGAATCAAATTTTAGTCATGAAGGTTATCAACAATATTTAGGATTAGTGTCCATTGGTAGTGCTGGTATTAAAGGTCATGGTTTGCATCAAGCACTACTTAAAATTCCTGAAGCACATACAGATTACATATTTGCCGTTGTTTCTCAGACCTGGGGATTAATTGGTGGTGGAATCATTATTTTACTATGTTTATTACTAGATTTACATTTATGTAAAATAGCTTCTTCAACAAATATCATGTTTGAAAAATATTGCATTATTGGTATTATTGGAATGCTACTATTTCAACAAGTTCAAAACATGGGAATGATTGTTGGATTATTACCTATTACTGGTATCACCTTACCTCTAATTTCATACGGTGGTTCTAGTATTATTTCATACTTCATTGCCTTTGGAATTACTATGAATGCAAGTTTAAAATCATAATAATCAAAGGAGTTTAAAAGAAATATATTTCTCTTAAACTCTTTTTTAATATAAATTTTTTAATCGTTCTAAATAGCTATATTCTCTATATCTTGCAAAATTTACTTTTAAATTAGACATTTCACACATAATTTGTTTTGTTTCTGTCAAAGGAATTGATAAATGATCGTAACATAAAAATGCAGTATCAAAATTATCACTTTTAATTTTTATTACTCTATTTTCCATCATTATATAAGGAACTCCTAAAGAGCGATGCACAGAATGTTGTATTGGAGTAATTTCCGTTAATTGCATCAAAGACAATCCACTATCAATTACAGCTCCTCTTAAGCTTCTATTATAAGCAGTTGAACCAGCTTGTGTACTCAGACAAATTCCCGATCCTCTGCAAGTTTCAAAAAATTCATCATCTATATATAAATCCATTATTTGCGATTTTATAATATTTTCAACACGAATTTCATTTAAAGCATACCTCACATTAGGATCATTATCTAATTGAAATTTTAAAAGTCTTGATTCATATATTTTTGGTTTTTTTGTCAACAAATCATATATACATGCATCAACCTCATCACCCGTATAGTCAGTAAAAAAGCCTAAAGTACCTGTATGAATTCCTAAAAAATTAATTTCATTCATTATGTTAATATATTTATGAACTCCATATAATAAAGTTCCATCTCCCCCAATACATATTACTAATTCTGGATGTATTTTATCATATATCCATTGATGACTTTCTAATTGCTGTTTTATATAAATTTCAACTTTACGAGACTTATCATCTTTTTTTGATACAATTGCAAATTTCATTAAAATCACTTCCTTATTTCTATCTCTTATAGTATTATATCATTTGGGTGATATTTGATGAATAATAACATTGAAAAAGAATATAAAATACTAGTAACAAAAGAACAATTTAATACACTTTATAAACACTTTAATGCGCCATCTTTTTATTCACAAACTAATATTTATTATGATACATATGATTTTGCTATACGTAATGTGAAGGGATCTATGCGTATTCGTGACATTAATAATAAACACATTTTTACTTTAAAAATGCATAGTCCAAAAGGTTTATTGGAATATGAAAAAAATCTTCCGTATAATTCAATTGAATGTTTTAATGATGAGGAAATATCTTCTTTACTCAATAAATATCATATTCAAGGTCCTTTTCATAAAATTGGAAATTTAAAAACTGAAAGAGCAATTCATGATACAGAATATGCTGAACTATGTTTTGATATCAATACGTATAATGGCATCGTTGATTATGAAATAGAATATGAATATAAAAAAGATCACGATGGTTTAACAGCATTTCAAAATATTTTATCTATAGCGAATATAGAGTATACTTCAAATTGTATTTCTAAGATTCAAAGAGCTTTAAATAGTAAAGTAAAAAAATAAAGTAAAAAATCACCAGTACAAAAAACTGGTGATTTTATTTATTCTCTTTTATAGTTATATTTCATTTGTAATTTACATTTTTTTTCTACCTTCGATTGCCTTAATTAATGTTAATTCATCTGCATAATCTAAATGTCCTCCCATAGGAAGCCCATGAGCTATTCTTGTCACATTAACATTATATTTTTCTAATAATTTTGATAAATACAATGCTGTAGTTTCACCTTCTACAGTTGGATTTGTAGCAATTATAACTTCATTTGTATTTTCATTTATTCTTTTTAATAGGCTCTCTATATTAATATCTTCTGGTAATATTCCCTTAGAGGTCGATATTACTCCATTGAGCACATGATAAACGCCATGATATTCTTGCGTTTTTTCCATTGCAATTACATCTTTAGAGCTTTGTACAACACATATTTGATTTTGATTTCTCTTTTTATTTTTACATATTTCACATTGATCTTCTTCTGTTAAATTCCCACATATGTCACATTTATGAAGTCCATCTTTAATATCTATAAGACTGTTAATAAATTCTTCTATTGATTCTTTATCCCACTCTATCACTTGAAATGTATATCTTTCTGCTGTTTTCAATCCAACCCCTGGTAATTTACGAAAGCATTCGATTAATGCTTCAAATTTTTTAGGATACATTAAAATCCTCCTGGCATTTTAATTCCACCAGTTAATGCATTCATTTTTTTTTCTTTATCTTTATTCGCCTTTGATAAAGCATCATTAACAGCAGATTTAATCATTTCTTCTAAATCTTCTTTATTTTCTTTTTCTATAATTGTTTCATCAATTATAATACTATCTATTTCCATTGTGCCTTTTACTGATACTTTAATAGCTCCTCCACCCATTGTTGAATCATACACTGTTTCTTTTAATTCATCTTCAACCTTAGCTAATTCTTTTTGCATTTTCTGTGCTTGTTTTAATAATCCTTGCATGTTCATATTTATTCCTCCGTTATAATAATATTATCTTCACCAAATAAGTCTAATATTGTTTCTTCTTGTGTCTTTTTTAATTGATTTTCATTATCACTTATCCTAGTTTCAATTTGAATAGGTTTAGGAAGTGTTCCATTCATCATATGTTCTTTAAATACATTAACAATATATTTTTGATATTCTTTTGAAATTGCAAATATTTTTTTACTTTTTTCAAATAATTCAGTTGTGAAAGAAAAAAATTCATCATTTTGATCCATTTCATTGATTTCATTTGCTTCAGCTTGATTACTTACACTAACTACCACATAATTAGTTCCACTCGCTACAATCATACTATTCTTCAATAGATTTGCGTATTTAGCTAACTGAATATCCATCATCATATCTGGTAATTTGTATAATTGATTCATATCTTTTGCTTTTTCCGGTTTATTTGCGCCTGATAACAGTCCTAATACAAATTCATCATTCAATGGTTTTATTTCTTTTTTATTTGCACTAAGTTGTATTTTTTCTTCTTTTTGATTTTCTATTTTTGGCTCTTGTATATCAAATGTATATTCGTCATCATTATTGAGTATTTGTGTAGTTTTCTTTTTTAATGTTTCACGTGAAACATTTTGTTCAATTGGATTAGACTTAATTTCAGTATTTATAGTATCTACATTTTTATTTTGAACAGTATCATCCAACATTTGTAATAAACAAACTTCTAAATATGATCCTGCATTTGCTGCAGTTCTATATTTATCATATGTTTCCATTAATAAATGAATCATTTGAAAACGTTTAGTTCTTGTTAATTTACCAATAATATGATTTACTTCCTCTATATTTAATATATGTAATAATGATTCTGCTTTCGTATATTCAAAAATAATTGATTCTTTTAAAATTTCAATTAGATCAAAAGTTAATCTCTTAATATCTATACCTTTTTCTATAAATTTATCAATATAATCTAATATTTTATATGCATCTTTTTTAATTATTCCATCTAATATCTCTATTTTTTCTGTTACAGTGGTAATACCATATATTTCGTTAATATGGTGTTCTTCAATATTATTTTGTGCATATGCAATACATTGATCTAAAATAGATAATGCATCCCTCATTCCCCCATCTGAAAGTTGCGCAATCAATCGTATTACTTTTTCATCACACAATATATGTTCTTTTTTTAAGACAAATCGAAGTCTATCCTCAATTTCTTTTTCTGAAATTTTTGTAAAATTAAATCTTTGACATCTAGAAATAATTGTAGGTAATACCTTATGCGGTTCTGTAGTAGCCATAATAAAAATCACATGTTTTGGTGGTTCCTCAATCGTTTTTAATAATGCATTAAACGCTCCTTGTGTCATCATATGAACTTCATCTATTATATAAACTTTATATTTCCCTTTTAAAGGAGCATATTTAACTTTTTCAATTAGATTTCTTACTTCTTCAACGCCATTATTGCTAGCAGCGTCAATTTCAATAATATCTGGATGACTTCCATTTTGAACAGCAAGACAATTGTCACAATGTAAACATGGTTTGCAATTCTCATCAGTACAATTTATTGTTTTTGCAAATATTTTAGCAATTGATGTCTTACCAGTACCCCTTGGACCACAAAATAAGTATGCATGTGCAATTTTATTTTGTTCTACAGCATGTTTTAATGTTTGAACAATATGTTGTTGACCATATACCTCATCAAAACTATTAGGACGATATGTACGATATAATGCTTTATATGCCATAATTCACCAACTTTCTAACGTATTAATTATACCATATGGCACGCATTTTATATATAAAAGAAACAAATACTTTAATCTAGTAATTGCTTTTTCTTTTTTCGTTTTTCTTTAAAAAAATCTTTCAATAATTTTGAACACTCATCTTCCATTAATCCGCCTATTGTATTTGGATAATGATTAAATCCTTTTACATCATACATTTTCATACAACTTTCTATACATCCACCTTTAGGATCATATGCGCCAAAGACAACATTATCTATTCTAGATTGAAGAATTGCTCCACTACACATTGGACAAGGTTCCAAGGTCACATATAATGTACAATTTTCTAATCTCCAACTCCCTATTTTTTTACATGCTTTTTGAATAGCTATAATTTCTGCATGTGCAATTGATTGTTGTTTTGTTTCTCTTAAATTATAACCTCTTGCAATTATTTTATCATTATGAACAATAACACATCCAATTGGAACTTCATCCTTTATTAAAGCTTTCTTAGCTTCTTTAATAGCCTCCATCATATATTTTTCATGCATTATGTTCACCTTCTTTTTTTGTATAATAAAAAGCTACCACACATGGTAGAGCTCCCTTAAGGCTGCTTCGTTCCCGTCCTGACCTAATTCAGAAGATACCATTGTAGTAGCTTTATTATTATAACATATTTTTATATTTTTTCAATAATACAATTTATTATTTTAATATTTTTTATGAATCAAAAATGATAATGTCTTAATGTATCAAAATTGATTTTGTCCTTAAATACATTTATGATATGACTTCAGATGAAAGTGAGTTCCTCATGAGAAAGGTTGGATTAAGAATGAATTCATAATACAAATACGATGCAATCAAAAAACTTATCGATACCAACGGAAACAAGAAAAATGCCGCCATTAAGCTTAATTGTACTTTACGTACGATCAATCGTCTTATCATCAAATATAAATCCGAAGGAAAGTCTGGCTTCGTTCATAAGAAC
>JARHZK010000041.1 GCA_029258245.1 Longicatena sp.
GCTGTTTTGGTGTTAAATTAGGATAATGATCTTCTAACTCTTGTGTTGTGATGAAATATACATCTTCATAAATGAATGGTTCAAGATTTTCATAAATAATACCTAATTCTTTTTCTGTATCTTTTAAAGCTTTCATAATTCCTCGAACAGTATGTTTTAAAAATTCGATATTACGATCTTGTCGTTCAATAATTTTTTCCCAATCCCACTGATCTACATAAGTAGAATGTAAATTATCTAAATTTTCATCACGACGAATTGCATTCATGTCTGTATATATTCCCTTGCCATAGCCAATATTGTAACGTTTTAATGCCATACGTTTCCATTTTGCTAAAGAATGAACTATCTCAATTTCTTCATTTTCTATTTCTTTTATATCGAATGTAACTGGTCTTTCTACACCACTTAAATTATCATTTAATCCACTACTTTTTCTAACATATAAAGGTGCAGATATACGCATTAAATTTAAATGGTGTGCTAATCTTTTTTCAAACAAATCTTTTACATATTTAATGGCAACTTCTGTTGAAATTACATCTAGCTTATTTTCATAATGGGCTGGTAAAATTAAATTTTCTACTGTCATAATTTTTTACCTACTTTCATTTTTTATATAGTATTATTTTAAGATTGTTTTAAAATAATACTCTCTACCAAGTATCCAACTGTCTCACAAGCGTCACATGCTTTTTCTAGCCGTCCATACATTGATTTCCAACGTATTACTGAAACAGCATTTGCTTCTTCATCACTAAACAATTCTCTTGTTGTTTTTGCAAACAAAGTATCACCTTCTTCTTCAAGATGATTTACTCTTTTTATAGCATTCATAATGTTATCGTTATATTGCAATTTTTCAAATTCTTTCATAATTTCTTTAACTGCATCGCAACACATTAATACAACTTTACTATATGCCATAGCGATTTCAGGTATTTCTCTTACATGATATATATATAATCCAATAGATATATCTTCTACCATATCAACAACATCATCTAGTGCATTACTCAATGCTACAATATCCTCCCTTTCTAGAGGTGGTCTAAAATCCTTTGCAAGTGACTGCATAATATTACATCTTCTAGCATCAGCATCTTTTTCTAAACGATGCATTTTTTGCAAATGGATATCTATTTCATCTGGACAATAATTTTTAAATTCATTCATCAATTCTATAGCAGCATTACAAGCATACTCACTCATTAATTGAAATGTTTGAAAATAATCATATTTCTTTTTCTTAATCATTTTCTTAATCCCCTTATCTTTTTTTATTCTAAGAAAATCTTAAGTTATTTTAACATAAAAAAAAGATAATGTACAATTGTTTTATGATTACAAAAAAAGATTAAGTCTACATATTATCGCAAACTTAATCTTTTCGATATGATTTTTTATTTATTCATCCAAGACTCATCTTTTGGATCTTTTTTCCAAGCCTTTAATTTATCTAAATCTGCTTCTTGAATATAATTATTTTCTAATGCTACATCAATTAAAACATCATAATCACTTAATGTTTTAAAAGAACATTCGATATCATTAAATAATTCTGTACTTGCTGGTAATAAATATGTAAAAATTGCAACTACACCTAATACTTCAGCTCCTGCTTCACGCAATGATAAAATAACATCTTTTACAGAACCTCCAGTTGAAATTAAGTCTTCTACAACTACTACTTTTGCACCTTTCTCAATTTTTCCTTCAATTTTATTTCCTTTTCCATGAGTTTTATTTGAACTTCTTACATAGCCAAATGGTTTCTCCATTTTATCTGCCACCATTGCTCCCCAAGGAATACCTGCAGTAGCTGTACCAACAATAACATCTGCATCAGCGTATTCTTTTTGAATTAAATCAACAAATCCATTCACAACAACACTACGTTTTTCTGGAAAAGATAAAACTAAACGATTATCACAATAAATTGGACTTTTAATTCCACTTGCCCAAGTAAATGGATTATTAGGCTGTAATGATACAGCTTTAACATCCAATAAATTCTTTGCTACTGTTTTTTCTACATTCATCTTATTTCCCCTCCATAATTGCTTCAATTTCACTGTATGTCTTATAAGGATCTTCACTCTTTGTAATTGAACGTCCTACCACAATATAGTCACATCCTTGCTCTTTAGCATACGTAGGCGTTGCTACACGCTTTTGATCGTCTATTGAATCACTTGCTAAGCGAATTCCTGGAGTTACTGTTAAGAAATCATCTCCACAAGCTTCGTGAATAGCTTTAGCCTCATGTACAGAACATACCACACCATCTAAACCTGCTTCTTTGGCATTTTTTGCATATTTGATAACGCAATCCATAACATCTCCTGGAATACCTAATTCTTCATTCATTGCCTCTTTAGAAGTTGAAGTTAATTGAGTAACGCCAATACATAAAGGACGTGGTCCGCCATTTGCTCCTAATTCTAGGCCTTCAACCGCTGCCTTCATCATCGCAATTCCACCAGCACAATGTACATTTGTAATATCAACACCTAAGTTTGCTAGATTTTTCATTCCACCTTTTACAGTATTTGGAATATCATGTAATTTTAAATCTAGGAAAATATGATGACCCATTTCTTTTACTGTTTGAACCATGCTTAATCCTTCTGCATAAGTTAATTCCATTCCAATTTTTACATAAATCGGCTCATTAAATCGTTTTAAAAAATTAACAACTTCTTCTTTGCTTGAAAAATCTAATGCTACAATTGTCTTACTCATTATTTAAAACTCCTTCCTACAGCTTCTTCAACACTATGAATACCATATTTGTCAAGTACATTTGGTAATTCTTCTATTATTTTAACACAACAATACGGATCTACAAAGTTTTGCATTCCAACTTCTACAGCACTAGCCCCTGCGTATAAAAATTCAAGAACGTCTTCTGCGCATGTAATTCCTCCAACACCAATAATTGGAATATTTACTGCTTGTGAAACTTGATAAACCATACGGATAGCCACAGGCTTAATTGCTGGACCACTTAATCCTCCTGTAACATTCGCAAGAATTGGTTTTCCAGTTCGTAAATCTAAACGCATACCCATTAATGTATTGATTAAAACTAATCCATCTGCCCCAGCAGCTTCAACTGCTTTTGCGATTTCTACGATATCAGTAACATTAGGTGATAATTTTACATATACAGGTTTCGTTGCAACTTCTTTTACCATTTTTGTAACTTTAGCCGCAAGTTCTGGTTTTGTTCCTAATCCAATACCACCATGTTTTACATTTGGACAACTAATATTTAATTCATATGCTTTCACAACATTATTATCATTTAATTTTTTTACAACTTCTACATAATCTTCTTCACAAGCACCAGCTACGTTTGCAATAATTTCTGTATCAAATTGAGCTAACCATGGAAGTTCTTTTTTCATAATCACATCCACACCTGGATTTTGTAAACCAATTGCGTTTAACATACCTTTTGGTGTTTCTGCAACCCTAGGAGTTGGATTTCCAAATCTCTTTGCTGGAGTTGCACTTTTAATTGCAATTCCACCAAGTAAACTTAAATCATAGAGTTCCGCAAATTCACGACCAAACCCAAAACAACCACTTGCAGGAATAATTGGGTTTTTAAGATTTAGTCCTGGTAACTTAACACTTAAATCCATTAGAATTCCACCTTTCCAATTGGGAATACTGGTCCCTCTTTACAAATTCTATGATACATATTTTCTTCTTTTTTGTCCTTAGCAACACATGCCATACATGCTCCCATTCCACATGCCATACGGCTTTCAAAAGACATATATCCTTTTGTATATGTACTTTCCACAGCTTTCAACATTGGACGTGGACCACAACTATAAGTATAATCACATGTAATATTTTTTTCTTTAATTGCATCCATTACAGTACCTTTGACACCGTAAGAACCATCCATTGTTGCAACTACAAGATTGCATCCTAGTTTTTTGAATTCTTCTTCATAGAAAACACTGTCTTTATCATTGAATCCTAATACAACGTTTACTTCTTTATTTTTCTTACGACATTGCTTCGCTAATTCGTACAATGGTGGTACTCCAACTCCTCCACCAATCAATAATACTTCCTCAATATCATCATGGATTGGATAAAAACTCCCTAAAGGACCAAAAATATCAATTTTTTGATTTAGAGTTTTCTTTGATAATTCTAAAGTACCATCTCCAACTACTTTATATACAATTACAAATTTATTATCTTCAATACTTGAAATACTAATTGGACGACGTAACATAAAACCATCAATTTTCACATTCACAAATTGTCCTGGTTTCATATCATTTGCCATACCTGCCGCAATTTCCATGCGGTAGGTATCTTTGGCAATTTTTTCATTACTTAGAATAATTCCATTTTCTTCCTTCATTTTAATCCTCCAATTCATTCATTGAAATTGTAGTAAATGATTGAGCTTCTAATACTCTTAAAATTGCATTTGCAGTATCTAATGAAGTAAAACAACTAATATTATTTTCAACTGCAGCACGACGAATTTCAAATCCATCTTGACTTACTTCTTTTGAAATACTCATTGTATTAATAACATAGTTAACACGACCCTTACGAATAACATCAACTACACTTTCTCCATCTGCCTCATTTACCTTATTTACGCAACGTACATAAATTCCATTTTCTTGTAAGAACTTAGCTGTACCTTTTGTTGCATAAATTCCATACCCAATATTAGAGAATCGTTTTGCAATTTTTAATCCTTCTTGTTTATCTGAATCAGAAACTGTAATTAAAACATTTCCATGTAATGGAATTCTAACTCCACTTGCAATCAATGCTTTATATAAAGCTTTTTCTAGTGTATCATCCCCACCTAAAGCTTCTCCTGTAGATTTCATTTCTGGACCAAGTGTTGTATCAACACTACGTAATTTTGCAAATGAGAATACAGGAGCTTTTACAAAGACACGATCAATTTCAGGATGTACTCCTTCCCCATATCCTTGTTCTTCTAATGTTTCTCCCAATACACAACGTGTTGCTACATAACTCATAGGAACACCTGTAATCTTAGATAAGAATGGAACGGTACGTGAAGAACGTGGATTTACTTCAAGTACATATACTTTTTCATCTTTATCAACGATAAATTGAATATTATATAAGCCGATAAAATGGAATCCTTTTCCAATACGAATTGCATAGTCTGTAATTGTATCTTTTACAGCTTGTGATGCTGTTGGGGCAGGATATACAGAAATCGAGTCACCTGAATGGACACCTGCACGTTCAATATGTTCCATAATTCCAGGAATATATACATGTTCTCCATCACATATTGCATCGATTTCCATCTCTTTACCAACGATATATTTATCTACTAAAATTGGAGCATCATGACTAATTTCTTTTACAGCGGTTGCCATGTAAACTTTTAAATCTGCATCATTATGAACAATTTCCATTGCGCGACCACCTAATACATAACTTGGACGAACTAAAACTGGATAACCAATTTTATTTGCAATTACTAATGCTTCATCAACTGTTACAGCTGTTTGTCCTTGTGGTTGAGGAATTTCTAATTTATGTAACATTTCTTCAAATTCATGACGATCTTCTGCACGATCGATATTTTCTAATGATGTACCTAAAATTTTTACACCACGTGCAACTAATTTATCTGCCAAGTTAATTGCAGTTTGACCACCAAATTGAACGATGACACCTAATGGTTTTTCTAAATCAATAATATGCATAACATCTTCAATCGTTAGCGGCTCAAAATACAATTTATCTGAAATAGAATAATCTGTTGAAACTGTTTCAGGATTA
>JARHZK010000044.1 GCA_029258245.1 Longicatena sp.
TGCAACCAACAAAGGATTACGATTTTGTTTTTTCTTCATTACATTGGCTATTTTAGCAGCTGCAGTAGTTTTACCTGTACCTTGCAGACCAACCATCATAATTGTCGTAATTCCTTCTTCATTATAATTTATCTTTGCTTCTTCAGTCCCTAATAAAGCAACAATCTCATCTCTTACAATTTTAACAACCATTTGACTTGGATTCAAAGAATTCATAACTTCTGTTCCAAGTGCTTTTTCTTTTACTCTAGCAATAAAATCTTTTACTACAGCATAATTAACATCTGCTTCCAATAATGACATGCGTACTTCACGTAACATATCATTCATATTTTTTTCACTAAGTTTTCCTTTACCTGTTATATTTTTAAACGCCTTTCCTAGACGATCTGTCAAACTTTCAAATGCCATATGATTATTCCGCCTTTCTCACATATACTTTTTTATTATAGCATAGTAATTTCTTATTTGGAAACGCTATTTTACTCTTTCTTATATAGAGCAACATGGAATTGTATCGTCGTACTTAATCGATGTAACTGGTGCAACTGTTCTGATTTTGATTTTGGTGTACGCCAATAATATGGAGTCATTTGAAATAATGCCCATATATCTTCTTTATTATTTATGGTAATCGTATCTTCTATATATTTTTCTTTTACTAATTTATATCCTTCATGACCAACTTCAATATTGTTTTCATATACATTTGAATATAATTTTTGTTTCAGTTCCCATAAATGTTTTGGACCGGGACCAACTTGTAAAAAATATCCTTTTGATTTCAAAATTCTTGTATTTTCTTTCATATCTATTGGTGCGAAAATTGATATGATGCCATCACAACATTTATCATTTAATGGTAAATGAAAAGAACTACAAACACCATAACAAACACCTGATTTTGCTTTACATGCCTCATCTATTGCATATTTCGATAAATCAAATCCAAAGACATTACATAATGGCAATATTTGCTTAAAATAATTTGTATAATATCCTTCCCCACAACCAGCATCCACTAGCACACGCAAATCACACGTAGTTAAAATTTCACCAATACATTTACGTAAATTTTCATAATATCCTTGATTTAAAAATTGCGTACGTGAACGTACCATTTTTTTATCATCTCCTGTGCTCTTTGCATTTCCTAGCACAAGATTAACATACCCTCTTTTAGCAATATCAAAACTATGACCATTATTACATATATACACATTATTATTTTTTATAAGTTCACCATTACATTTAGGACAAATCAACATTATACTCACCTCTACTGAAAAATTATATCATAAAATAACCGATTCCAAAGAAAAAGTGTATCCCGTTAGAATACACTTTTTTCTATTAATAATCATTTAAACCTGGAATAATCATTTCTTCCACATCTTCTTTTTTATGTTTCATCTTTTTTTTCTTTGTCTTTGGTTTTTCATGAATACGCAATTGATACCAAATTTGAGCTGCAATGAATAGTGAACTTCCTGCACCTGCAACTAAACCAATAAATAATGCTAAACAGAAAGTAAAGATTGCTTTACTTCCTAAAGCAAGTAAACATACAACAGGAATAATAGTTGTAATTGTTGATAAAATAGAACGAGTTGCTGTGTTTTGTAATGCCTCATTTACAATATTTTTATATACAGCTGGAGTTAAATTCTCATGTTTTCTTAATTTCACTTGTTCTCTTATACGATCAAATACAACAATAGAGTTATTAATTGAATACCCAATAATCGCAAGCATAACTGCTATTATTTCTGTATTCACTTCTAAACGCAATATTGCACAGAAACATAAAATAATAAACACGTCATGAACTAATGCAATAATACCACTTACTGCATAATCCCATTTAAATCTTAATGATACATAAATCATTACCCCAATCCAAGCTAAAATTGAAATAATAATAGCTGTACGGACTAATTCACGACCAATTACTGGAGTAACTGTACTGTCACTAACTTCGTGCTTATAAATAGATTTCAATTCTGTTTTAACATGATCCATCTTTTCTGTGTTTACCGCTTCTTTTACAAATACTGTTGCTATATTATTATTTTCACCAGTAATTTTTATACTATTTGCTTTAATTCCTAAATTTTTCAATTCGGAATTTAAAGTTTTTGATTCAATAGTTTTATCACTCTGAACAATCAATTTTGTACCACTTGTAAAATCAATACCTAGATTCAATATTCCATTTCCTTTAAATCCATTATATCCCATAAAACAAATAGCAATCACCATAACTGTTAAAGATGAAATAATGAAATATTTTGCTTTACCTACAAAATCAAATTTATGGAATTTTCCATAATAAAAACGTGACTGTCCATTATCTAATTTTGGAACATTTTCTTCTTTTACTCCAAACCAAGATTTTTTGTTATCTAGCTTACCACTGTCAACTAACAGTTTTAATAAGAATTTTGCAACAAAAACAATTACTAATAATGTAGAAATTGTAGATACGATTAACATTGTAGCAAACCCTTTAACACTACCCGTACCAAAAATAAATAAAATTAATGCTGAAATAAATGTAGTAAATTGTGCATCAAAAATAGTGATGAAAGATTTTGAACTTCCTTCATAGAACGCCTTTTTTACGCTACGCCCACTATACAATGCGTCGCGAATACGCTCAAATGTTAAAATGTTTGAATCGACCGCCATTCCAACACCAAGGACTAATGCTGCTATTCCTGATAAAGTAAAAACTGCACCCATCAAATTATTAATCAAGAATACAACAAATACATATGAAGCAATTGTAATTGCTGAAATAATACCTGGCAAGCGATAGTAAACAATCATAAAGATTATAATCATTAAGATACCGATAGCTCCCGCAAACATTGTGGTTGAAAATGCATCAATACCATAATCTGCAGTCACTGAATCACTATATGTTTCGACCATCTTTACAGGTAAAGAACCAGAATTAATCA
>JARHZK010000097.1 GCA_029258245.1 Longicatena sp.
TTCAGAAAGGAAGGATCTAATATGATTCATAATAGAATAGAAAAACTGCTAGTGTCCACGATATCAGCAGTTATGATTATAGTTCTGTTGCATGGCCAGTTTCAGTAGAGGCTGCAGAATCTTCTAATAAAATTACTAATTTTAGTTTAACTGCAAATAGTGAGTATGCAGAAAACAAAATTAGTAAAGCTAATGATGGAGATAAATCAACATTTTGGGAAACTAATTGGAAAGGAACAAATTATACACCAACTGAACAAAAACCAATTATTGTAACCGCAACATTTGATAAACCAACCAAAGTTGGAATTATGCGTATTGTACCTAGACAGGGAAATAATTCTAATAATGGGGATCAAAATGGTCGAATAAAAAAAGCAAAATATACTTTTTATGGTGAAAATAAGAAACTAATCAAAGAAGAAACTAAAGTATATTTTAATGATAATCAAATTCCTACAGACGCAAATATCGATGTAGAGGTTAATAATACTGTAAAAGAAATAAAAATTGAAATTTTATCTGCATATAGTACTACTGCTACAATGGCAGAATTAGAGTTCTATGGAGAATCAGATAATTGGTATACTCATGTTGAGGCAAATACAGCACAAAATGGACATAGTATTGAAAATGCATTTGATGGAGATACAAATACTATTTGGCATTCTAAATGGGATAATAATGGAAAAGTAAATAAAGATCATCCGGCTGATGTCATCATTACAAGAAAAACTACTTCTCCTATGTCAAAATTAGAATACACTACTCGTAAAGACACGGGGTCTAATGATGGCGGTACAAATGGAAATATTTTGATGATGTCTGTTCTTACGTCGAATGACAAACAAAATTGGACTGAGGTAAATAAAGTAAATTGGACTTCAGAAGAAGGAAAAAAATATGTTGATTTATTTGGCGATAATTCAAAATATGTAAAATTGCATATTACGAAGGGACATGCTGATTGTGCATCTGCTGCTGAATTTAATATTGTGGAATTAACTAGTAAAGATCAAATTGATACAAGTTTGATTCAAACAGTAGAAGAACTAGGATTAGCATCAAATAATTATAAAGGTTGGGAAGCAGAAAGTTCTAAGAATTTAATCAGTAAATTAGCAACTGCAAAAACAGCAAAAGAATCAGGATCAATTAATGATTTATTAAATGCAATGAAGGAATTAAATAAAGCATATAAAGCTTTATTACCGGATAAAAAACCATTAATTGATAAAATTGCAGAAGCAAAAAAAGTTGATTATGCAGGTAAAAATACAAGTTCTATTGCAAATTTAAAACAAGCAATTAAAAATGCAGAAAAAGCATTAGATGTAGTAAGTACACCTTTAGAAGTTCAATTTGAAGTTGCACAATTAGAATCTGCAATGCAATTAAGTAGCGAACCAACAAAAGATATTCAAAATGTTGCAAGTTTGACTGAAATCAAACGTGACAATAATTTTAATGAAGGATGGTTATTTAGAGAATCAAAAGATGATGCATTTGCAGTTAAAGTTGATGAATCACAATTCAGCAATATTAATCTTCCTCATGACTTTAGTATTGATAATGACTTTACAACAAGTGGAGAAGCGGAATCTGGATTCTTATTAGGTGGTACTGGATGGTATCGTAAACATGTTGTATTACCCAAAGATGCTGCGAATAAAAACATTCGTTTGATTTTTGATGGTTCATATATGGATACTACTGTATATGTAAATGGAAAAGAAATTGGTCAAAACCATAATGGATACAATCAGTTTGCATTTGATATTACTAAAGAATTAAAATGTGATGGAAAAACTGATAACGTTATCGCAGTTAAGGTAGTAAACAATTTACCTTCTTCTCGCTGGTATTCAGGATCAGGTATTTATCGTGATGTTACATTACAAGTTACCGATAAAACACACATTGATTATTTAGGTTCATTTGTTGCTACACCTGAAGGTAACAAAGTAGAAATTAAAAACACAGTTGTTGGAAAGAATAAAGACACTAAAATTCAAACTACAATTCTTGATAAAGATGGAAAAGAAGTTGCTAAATCAAATTTGGAAACAGTAAATAATGATGTTATGACAACAAATTTAAATGTTGCAAATCCAACATTATGGTCAACAGAAAACCCATATTTATATAAGGCAGTTACAAGAGTATATAATGGAAATACTGAAGTAGATAAAGTTGAAAACAAATTTGGATTTAAAACAATTGTATTTGACCGAGATAAAGGTTTAACTTTAAATGGAAAAATTATCAAGTTAAAAGGCGTATGTATGCATCATGACCAAGGTGCGTTAGGTGCAGCATCTAATTATCATGCAGTATATCGTCAAATGAAAATTATGAAAGATATGGGTGTAAATGCAATTCGTGTTACACATAATCCATCTTCAGAAATGTTATTGGATATTTGTGATGAATTAGGTTTATTAGTAATAAACGAAGCATTTGACCACTTATATTATTCAAAAAATAACAATAATAATGACTTTGCTAGATGGTTTAAACAACCAATTGGGAATAATGGACCTGTTGGTTCAACATCAACTATGACATGGGCAGAATTTGTTGCTAAACAAATGGTAAAGGTAAGCCGTAATCATGCTTCTGTTTTAATGTATTCTGTCGGAAATGAATTATTAGAAGGTGGAGGAAGTGATCAGGGATATGTTCAAACGGTAGAATCAATCTGTGATTGGTTCAAAGAAATGGATCCATATCATAAACCAACAATTGGTGATAATAAAGCCAAAGGGAATGATCGCTTAGCAGTTCAATTATGTGATGCTGTTGCAAAAAAAGGTGGTATTGTTGGTTTTAACTATGCAAATCCGGATCAGTATAATAATTTAAGAAACAGTCATAAAGATTGGATTTTATATGGTTCAGAGACATCAAGCGCATTCCATTCAAGAGATGTATATAATACTGATTTTAAAGATGAAAGTCGTTTGTTATGTACAGATTATGAAAATGAAACTTCTAGAGCAGGATGGGGTCATTCAGCTTCAACTGCATGGAAATATGTAGAAGAAAATAATTGGAATATTGGTGAATTTGTATGGACTGGATTTGATTATATCGGTGAACCGACACCTTGGAATGGTATAGGGACTGGTTCACAAACTGGTGGAAAAGCAGCTCCTCGTTCTAGTTTCTTCGGTATTGTAGAAACAACTGGTTTTGCGAAAGATATTTATTATCTATACCAAAGTTTATGGAATGATCAAGTTCATACATTACACATGACTGAACGTTGGAACGATGATATGTTAAAACATGGTGAAAATGTTTTAGTACAAGTATTTAGTGATGCCGATAAGATTGAATTATATTTAAATGACCAAAAAATTGATGAAAGAACTTCAACAGTTAAAGAAAATGGAACAAGAAAATTTGGTGATAAATATTTTGCTGAATTTAATGTGAAATTTAAACCAGGAAAATTAAGTGTGAAAGCATTTGATAAAGATGGTAAAGAAATTAAAGATACAGTTGGTAGAAAAGAAGTTTCAACTACTTCTAAAGCAACAAAAACATCTTTAAGTGCAAATAAACAAACAATTGAATCTGATGGATATGATTTATCTTATATCACTGTTGATGTAGTAGATAAAGATAATCATTTTGTTTCTAATAACAACCAAAAATTATATTTTACTTTAGAAGGTGAAGGAAGAATTGTTGGTGTTGATAATGGTAATCAGTCAGATACTCAATCATTTAGAGTTGATGATCCAAAACGTGCATCACGTAATTCTTTTAATGGAAAAGCATTAGTAATCGTACAATCAACAAAACGTGCAGGAAATATTAAATTACATGTAAAGGGTGTTGGATTAGAGGATAACGCAATTACAATTCAATCAAAATCAAGTAGTACGTCTGATCGATTAAGTGCAGTTGAATTAGTATCTAAATATAG
The DNA here is from genome assembly GCA_029258245.1 of Longicatena sp. Taxonomy (GTDB): domain Bacteria; phylum Bacillota_I; class Bacilli_A; order Erysipelotrichales; family Erysipelotrichaceae; genus Longicatena_A. The sequence continues at coordinate 3,938 of JARHZK010000097.1, forward strand.
TACATTTACTAATAAAATGGTAAATTTACCAAAAACAGTAACAGGAATCTTTGAAAATGGGCAAGTAAAAGAATTACCTGTAAAATGGGATACTTCAAAATTAGATATTAAAAGAGTAGGTATTTACACAGTTACAGGAAGCATCGATGGATATGATGCAAAACCAATCATTACTGTTAATGTTTATAATGAATTCGGTGGAGTTCAAAATTATTCAACAGTAATGAATGAAGGAATGGTAATTTCATTACCAGAAACACGTAAAGTTTATTATGCTGATGGAACCGTTGCAGGTAGCTTCCCAGTTGTTTGGAATTATTTTGATTCAACCGATTTAAAAGCAGGAAAAACATATACTGTTAATGGAACTATCAATGTTGCTGATAAACAATTAGCTGTTAAGGCAAACATTCGTGTTGAGAAAAAATTACCTGAATCTAAAAATATTGCTAGATTAGAAAGTGATATGCCAAAATTAGCACAAAGTTGTAAACATACTGCAGATAATTTAAATTCATTAAATAATGGTGTAAAAGTAAGTACAGATCCAAATCAAAGATGGACAGATTATAATGAACAAAACCAGGTAAAACCTTGGGTAAGCTATACTTGGAAAAATAAATATACAGTTTCAGATATCATTGCTTATATTTACCAAGATCATGCTAGTACAGTTCCAAGAGAAATGGAATTAGAAGTTGAAACATTAAACGATAAAGGCGAATGGGTTAAACAAGAAATTTCTTATATTACACCAGTTGCATATAATGATGGAGATGGAAAAACAACAATTAATTTGAAAAAACCAGTAACAACAAATGGTATCAAATTACATATTAATAAGAAGAAAGCATCATCATTTACTGGTTTAACGGAATTAGAGGTATTTGAATATGTACCAAAAGAACAAGCAAAACAAGATACTACTATTAAAAATTTAACATTGAATGGTAAAAAAGTTGAAAACTTTACACCTGAAAATGAAATGTATGAAATTCAAGTAGAAAAATTCCCAAATATGGAATCTGTTAATGTTAAATTTGATATGGATCAAACAGCAACTTCAGTTGTATTGAAAGATGAAAATTCACATACAATCCGTATTATTGTTACAGCTGAAAATGGATCAGAAAAAACATATACGATTCAATATGCAGAAAATCAATCTAGTTTGAAAGACGAATTAAATACAACAATTCAAAATGCTGAAAATAAATTAAATACAGTTACAGTTAGTAGCTCTAAAAATTTAAAAGATGCAATTGCAAAAGCAAAAAAAGTATTGAAAAATGGTTCAAGTTCAGAAATTCAAGCGATGATTAAAGAATTAACGGATGAAATGAATTCAAAAAATTTAGTAAATCGTGGAAATGTAAATGAATTATCTAAGGTTATTGAAGCTAATAAAGATCGTCAAAAAGCAGATTATGAAGTTACAAATGAACAATGGAATGCATTTACAAAAGCATTACATAATGCAATGCAAATTGTTAAAGATAACAGCAATCAATCACAAGCTGATGTTGATGCTGCAAAAGCTGAATTAGAAAAAGCAATTGCAGTATTAGATGAAAACAAAAAAGTAACGGATTCAACAACTCCTAATACAGGAGAATCTGGAAAACCAGGAAATTCAGATTCTAATAAACCAGGAAAACCAAATAATAAAGTGGAAACAGGTGAAACACCAACAACTGCAGCTGCAACGCAGAGTGCACTGTTATGGGTAGTATTCATAGGAGCTGGTGTTGCTGTACTTGTAGTTTTAAGAAATCGAAAAAAATCTAAAGCATAGTTTTGATTAAGAAAAGGCAGGGAAACCTGTCTTTTTTTATGTTATAGAATAGGGTTTTAGAGTATGTTAATAATTGAAAAAAAGGTTTAAAATGTAACAAAATTTCTTGATTTTGAAAAAAATATGATATAAAATTTTTATGTTAATTGTTTTAATGAAAATTCATTGAAACATAGTTCAAGGAGGTAATCATATGTCTGAACAAAACTATAACCCTTATAAAAATGCACAGATTCAATTTGATAAAGTTGCAGAAATGTTGAATTTAGATGAGGGAACACGTGAATTATTGCGTCAGCCAATGCAGGAGGCTCATTTTACAATTCCTGTTAAAATGGATGATGGTAGTACTAAGGTTTTCAATGCATTTCGTATTAAGCATAATGATTCTAGAGGTCCTGCTAAAGGTGGGATTCGTTTCCATCCTAATGAGACAGTAGATACTGTTCGAGCATTATCTATGTGGATGACATGGAAATGTGCGGTTGTGGATATTCCTTTAGGAGGAGGAAAAGGTGGAATTATTTGTGATCCACGTACGATGTCTAAAGGAGAACAAGAGCGTTTATGTCGAGGATATGTAAGAAGATTACATGGACAACTTGGACCTAATTTGGATGTTGCGGCACCTGATGTAATGACAAATAGTCAACATATGTTATGGATGCTTGATGAATACGAAACTATTACTGGTGGAAGATATCCAGGTATGATTACAGGAAAACCAGTTGGAATGGGTGGTTCATTAGGTCGTACAGAAGCAACAGGATATGGTGTAATTTATTGCTTACAAGAATGTCTAGATAAACTTAATTTAGATATAAAAAATACATCAGTTAGCATGCAAGGATTTGGGAATGTTGCAGAGTATGCAGCTAGAATGTATATTGAATTAGGCGGGACATTGATTGCAATTTCTAGAACAGATCGTACTACAGGGACTACTTGTACAATAAAAAGAGCAAGTGGATGTGACGTCGATGAATTAAAGCAGCTGAAAACAAAAGATGGTGGAATTGATCGTGAAAAGGCAAAAGAATTAGGATATGAAATTTTGCCTGGTGACGCTTGGCTTAGCCAAGAGGTAGATATTTTAATTCCTGCAGCATTAGAAAATCAAATTACTCCGGAAGTGTTACCACAAATTTCCTCTAAAGTAAAAGTGATTTGTGAAGCAGCAAATGGACCTGTTACTCCAGATTGTGATGATTTAATCCGTGAAAGAAATATATTCCTAATTCCTGATTTTTTATGTAATGCAGGTGGGGTTACATGTAGTTATTTTGAACAAGTACAATGCAATACAAACTATTTTTGGGATAAAGATGAAGTGTTATCAAAATTAGAGTATAATATGAAAACTGCGTTCCAATCGGTTTATGAGTTGGCATTAGAAGAAAATTTATCTATGCGTGATGCAGCTTATATGATTGCGATTAAGCGAGTTGTAAATGCTGTTAAATTACGTGGATGGGTATCATAAATATATTATAAAAATAAAAAAATATTGAATGTTATATATTCAGTATTTTTTTTGTTATTAATTGCGAATTTACATGAAAAGTAGGAATTTAGGTGATAGAATGGCTAAAAAAAAGAAATGCAAATTGAAAATACATCATATCTATAGTATATGTTTATGTATTTTGATAATTATTTTACTAAGTACGATTCATTTATATAATGCATTTCCACAAAGTTTTGTTTCTACCTTATTACGTCCTATATTCGAACCAAGACCAGTAGTGATTCTTGATGCAGGACATGGAGGATATGATAGTGGAAGTGAATATGATGGAATAGTTGAAAAAGATGTTACGTTATCTCTTGCGTTGGAAATAGGAGAAGTATTAGAAAATAGAGGAATTCCTATAGCATATACTAGAAATAGTGACAAAGTTTTTTGGCCAAGTGAAGAATCTAAAGATTTGCAGGAACGAGTAAAAATAATTAATTCGAGTAGAGCTTCTTATATGATTTCGATTCATACAAATGCAAGTGAACACAAACAAGGAACAGGATTTGAAATTTGGGTCAATGAACAAAGTGAGGAAAGTGTAAAATTAGCAAATAGTATTAATGATAAACTCAGTACTATGCCAGATATTATATTACGAGGAATAAAAAATACCACATCTCTTTTTGTGCTTAAACATACCACAATGCCAAGTATACTAATAGAAGCAGGTTTTTTAGAAAGTAAGCATGATCAAAAATATTTGTTAGATACAAAAAAGAGGAAAGAATTTGTAAAAAGAATTGCAGATGGAATAGAAGTAATGATACAAGCAAATGATTTATCATAAAAATTAGTGAAAAAAACATTCAATGTGTCGAAAGTATTGACGAAAGTAAAGAAATTATTTAATATTTAGAATAGTGTAAGATTCGAGGTGTGAAAAATGGAAAAGAAAATTGAAAAATCAGAAACTGTAGAAAATGAGAAAAGCAATATTTATAAAATGTTCTACGTCTTATCAATTCTATTAATTGTTTATATGGGATTTTCTGCAGTTACAAGTTATCAATCATTTGTTGAATATTGCGAAGCATATAAATATACATTGGCTTCACAATGGTTTATTGGTTTTAAAACTATATTAGCCGCAGTGATTCCTTGTCTTGTATATGCAAGTATCTTGTATGGTTTAGGGTATATGATTAAGAAAATGGATCATTGCTAAAAATAAAATAAGACATTATGTAATTACAATAATGTAATTACATGATGGCTTTTTTTTTTATGAAAATACAGTACATAATAATAACTAAAAAATACAAATGAAATACCAATTAATACAAATACAAAAAGAAGTAAATGGATGTAAAATACTTGGTATAAGCGGTTACATCTATACTTTATTTTTCACTAAAATATAATTTGAATATTTAGATTATTGAAGATAATTTGAAATATCTGATGTAAGCGCATACTCTGAGTTAAAGGGGAAGATTGGAGGTAGATATTGAAAAATTTAATTGGAATACTTAATTGGAGAAAGGAGTAAAACATGAAAAAACAAGTAGTCTCTATAGGATTAAGTTTTGCAATGGCTTGTGGTGCAATAATTCCAAGTACGGTTTCTGTATTTGCAAAAGAAAACGTGAATACAAGAGAATCAGATGTATTAGGTGGCATCAAGAAAGTTACAATTGACTCAAAAAACAACAATATTGTTTGGGTGGAATTTTCAAATGGAATGAAGGGAAAATTAACATTCTTGGATAATGATATCTTTCGATATAATGTTGATCCAGAAGGTGAATTTGGGGAATATGCTCCAGTACGTAGTGGATACCCTAATACAGCAAAAATTCAACAATATCCAGATTCATCCAATAAATATTCTCATCCTGCTGCAACAGTAACTCCAAAGGGAAAAGGATATGAAATTCATGCTGGAAATGTTACTGTTTGTTTTGATGATACTGCAAAAATGACAATCAAAGCAAAAGATAAAGTTGTTATGCAAGAAAAAGAAGCGTTATCAATTAATGGTTCAACAGTGCAGACTTTGGTGAAAGACAATAAATCTGGTGAACAATTCTTTGGTGGTGGTACTCAAAATGGTCGTTCTATCCACACTGGTAACACAATCAACATTAAAAATGAAAGTGGATGGAATGATGGGCAAGTATCTAGTCCTAATCCGTTTTATTACACAACAGAGGGGTATG
>JARHZK010000176.1 GCA_029258245.1 Longicatena sp.
GAACAATAGCTTTTGCATCTTCTACGATGTCATAATTAGCTTTACGATATACATATTTAGAGTTTTGTTCAGCAAATAATTTCATTAAATCTTTAACTACTTGTGGTTTATATGTTTCTTTTGGATCGTCAGCCCATGCACATGCCATACTTCCCACTAAAGGTAATTTTGCATTAGCAGCTGCACTTGGAACATGTGTAAATTTATATTCCTTCATGCCTTTAATCGCCATGTCAGTTCCATACCACCATCCAGATTTACTGCCATCGCGACCAATTACATAATACCACATATCATTTGTATTTAATATTTTAAATCCTTTATCAGCTAAATATTTTGCAGGTGCTGGTGTATAGCGTTCAAATCCTGGAGTCCACATAGCAACAATAATATCTGTATCGATTTTTCCATGTTGATCATCTCTATTGTAGTAAATACCATCGTTGAAAGCAATTGGAGCCATTCCATGTGCTTTTACCATTTTTGCCATTTCATTGATGTAAGTAATGAAATCATCATATAATCCTTCTTCTTGAAGTACTAAATATCCTGATTTTTTACTTTCTCCATGATATGTTGCATCATTTGCATATTCATCAGCGCCAAAGTTGAAATATTTTGTTTTACCACTAAAATATTTTGCATATTTTTCAACTAATGCTTTTGTAAAAGCAACTGCATCTTTATTCGCTAAATCCATAGTTGTTTTAGAAGTGCTTCCTTTATAACTAAATTTTGGATTTTTTATTCCTAAAATTTCCATAGCATTTAAGATAGCATCCATATGACCTGGACTATTAATTGCAGGAATAATTCCTACGTTTTTAGACTTAGCATATGCTAAAATTGATTCTAATTCTGTTTGTGTCAAAACAGTTCCATTCGGATCATTATAATATTTTTTTGTTCCCTCTTTAATTGCATTTTTTACATCATCACTTGCGTATGTTTTTCCATTTGCAGTAATTGACATTTCATCTAAAACTAAACGTAAGCCATCATTTCCAAATAATAATTGAATATGAGTAAATCCAGTTTCATTAGCAGTATCAATTATTTCCTTTAATTGATCTACAGAAAAAAACTTTCTTCCCGCATCAATTGAGTAAACACTAATTTTTGTTTCAGCAGCTGAAACTTTTTTTGTGCTTAGTCCCATTGGTGTTATCAGGGCCATACAAGCAACCAACATTGATAACATTACTTTTTTAAACTTGTTCATATAGTCCTCCTTAAAGTTTAAATATTTCACTTCTTTACGCTTATAACCCTTACATCAGTAATATGTAAGCGTATATCAGTTGAAATCGGATTTTATTTTACCTAAAAATTTTTTATTTTGCAAGTCTTTTGTTCACTTTTTATGATTCTATTTGTACTTTTTAATATACAGCATAATCATTACCTTAAAAATTATAAATTTTAAATGAAATATTCATTTATTTCACTATAATATCTGTAATATTTTACTTTTTTTAGTAAAAAAACAATTCAATTTACATAAATTTGAAAATATTTAAACTTACACATAGATAAAATTGTTATAAAATTACAAAATATTGTAAAAATGATTTATATTTTTACACAATCTAATCTAGTTAATCCACTTGAAATCTCTTAGCAAATCCTTATTTTCATTGAACCAATCGATTGGTTCAATGAAAATAAGGATTTGCTAAGAGATTTCAAGTG
>JARHZK010000183.1 GCA_029258245.1 Longicatena sp.
TTTATGAATTACGATACAATAAATATAAGGACATTAAAATAGGTGATGATATGAATATACAAACAAATACATTAATTGTGAATAATTATCAAACTACTGTTTTTAATGAATTAAAAAATTCATTGGAAACATGTAATAAATTTTATTTTAATATCGCATTTATCAATTTTGATGGATTACAACTTTTTTTACATTTATTTGAAGCATTAAATCATAAAGGAATAAAAGGAAAGATAATAACGTCTACATATTTGAATTTTACGGATCCAAAAGCATTAAAGAAATTAAATAGTTTAGATAATATTGAATTAAAAGTATATAACGATATCAAGAAAAAAGGATTTCATTCTAAAGCATATATATTTGAATATGATGAGTATTATAAAATAATAATTGGTTCTTCCAATTTAACAGTAAGTGCAATGAAACGAAATATTGAATGGAATGTGCGGGTTATATCTAAAAAAGACGATATATTTACAAATTCAGTTATGGAAGAATTTATAAATATTTGGGATCAATTAGATGAAGTAACAGAGGATTTTCTTCAACAGTATGATCAATTTATTAAAGAAATAAAAGAAAAGAAGAAGAAAATTGGAAATACATTTTTTAAATATAATGATGCAATTGTTCCCAATAAGATGCAAGAAAGGGCAATGTTTAATTTAAATAGATTGCGGGAATGTGGAGAACATAAGGCATTAATTGTTGCAGCTACTGGAACAGGAAAGACATATTTAAGTGCATTTGATGTGAAGCAATTTCATCCCAAGAAAATGTTATTTATTGTACATAGAGAAGAAATATTGTTAAAGTCAGAAGAATCTTTTAAAAAGGTATTAGGAGCAAAACTTGATACAGGATTCTTTACTGGAAGAAGTAAAGAGATGAATGCAAAGTATTTATTTACTACAATACAAACATTATCTAGATATTATGATATGTTTGATCCAAATGAATTTGATTATATTATATTAGATGAAGCACATCATGCTGCAGGGGATACGTATACAAAGGTATTAACATATTTCGAACCTAAGTTTTTATTAGGGATGACAGCAACACCGGAACGATGTGATCAAGCCAATATTTATGACTTATTTGATCATAATGTTGCGATTGAAATACGATTACATGAAGCTATGGATGAAGAATTAGTTGTACCATTTCATTATTTTGGTATAACGGATATAGATGAAATAGATTTCAATGGAATTTCATTAAATAATACTGCAGCAGTAGCAAAGGCTTTAAAAGTAAATCAACGTGTTGACTTTATTATTCAACAAATGAATTTGTATGAGTATGATGGAGAATATCGAAAATGTTTAGGTTTCTGTGTAAATATTGAACATGCCAAATTTATGTGCGAAGAATTCAATAAAAGAGGTATTGTTAGTGCATATTTAACAGGAGAAGATCAAGCTAGTAAAAGAACAGAATATGTAAAAAAATTAGAAGATGACAACGATCCATTAGAAGTTATATTTACGGTAGATATATTTAATGAAGGTATTGATATTCCATCTATTAATCTTGTGTTAATGTTAAGACCAACAAATTCACCTATTATATTTATTCAACAATTAGGGCGTGGATTAAGAAAATATGAAGATAAAAAATATTTAACCGTGCTTGATTTTATTGGGAATCATAATCGAGCTTTTTTAATTGCAATTGCTTTAAAAGGAAGTCGCTATTATGATAAAGATAGTTTAAAAGTAAGCGTAAAAAATGATTTTATAGATATTCCTGGAGATACATTTATTCAATTAGATCCTATTTCGAAAGAACGTATTTTAAATCAGATTGATTTTGAAAATTTTAATTCTATGAAATATTTAAAAGAAGAATATAATTCTTTTAAAGCATTATTACAAGGAAAAATACCATATTATTTAATGGATTATATAAAATATGAAGGTTCTCCAGATCCACTTAAATTTGTTAATAAAGAGAAAACATATTTGGAATTCCTAACAAAAGTTGAAAAAGATGAACGTTGTTTACAAATGATTATAGATGAAGAATATTTAAAATATTTAAGATATATTTCCAGTATGTTACCTTTGAAAAGACCATATGAATTTCAAATAGTATTAAATTTATTATATAAGGGTTCTATGGATTTTAACGATTGTAAACAATCTATTTTAAAATGTATAAAAACAATAGATGATGATAGTGTGTTCCACGCTATGGAAGTATTAAATTTTAATTATTATGATAGTAGTCAAAAGAATCGATGGAATAAAATAGCTGAGCTACATGATGGAGTTTTATATTTATCAAATACATTTAAATATTATTTACAAGATGAAGATAAGAAAAAATATATAATCGATACATTGAGATATGGATTAATTCGATATAAAGAAGAGTTTAATGAAGTGAATTATGGTAAGCCATTTTTTAAATTATATGCACAATACACTATGCAAGATGTTGCATTAGTAGCAAATTATAGGAAAATTCATTCTTCATTTAGAGGTAGTGGTTTAATTACATTTCATAAAGAATATTTCTTATTTGTTGATTTGTTAAAAGATAGCAATATTAAAGAATCGATAAATTATAAAGATAAGTTTATTAGTAGAAAATTATTTCAATGGCAATCTCCTAATAGTACATCACAAGACTCTGAAAGAGGAAAAAATATTATAAAAAATAAAGAAAGAAATATTCATCTTCATTTATTTGTAAGAAAGTTAAAAGAAATAGATGGAAAGATAGAACCATATATTTATATAGGTAAAATGAATACAATACAATATGAAGGAAATAAACCAATTACCATTGTTGCAGAATTAGAACATGAAGTAGACTCTAAAATATATGGAGAATTAGTAGAAAAAAA
>JARHZK010000184.1 GCA_029258245.1 Longicatena sp.
GTGGTGATGAGGAACGCGCAAAAAAACAGTTGGTTAAGTTACAACTTATTTTGAATGAAATTCGTGTAAATATAAGTAAACATCGTTTACCTAGTGTTTCTAATAAGTATGAAGATGATTTACATAGAGGGGAAGTAATGATTCGCGAAATTCAAACAACACTTGATAATTCTCCATTAGATGTGAAACGTGTAAATGCAGAATTGCGTAAGGCAATCGATTATATTTATACATTATATAATAATGTAAATAATTTAGTTGGTATGGCAATTATGGTGGAAAATGCGATTGTATTTGGAAATCGTTATCGTTCTACATATGCTGACATTGATTCAGAATTAACAAGAGCTGATTTATGCTTTAGAAACGGACAATATACAAAAGCACTAAAAATTAGTTTTCAATGTATTGAAAAACTTCATCCAGGTGCTTATGAAAAGTTAATTGCAAGAAAAGAACCTGAATTATTAGCAGAGGAAATATAGATATGATATATTTAGATTATGCAGCGACAACACCAGTTCGCAAGGAAATTGTAGATACGTACACAAAATTATTAGAAAATTACTATGGAAACAGTGACTCATTACATGAAATTGGAAGAAAATCTTCAAAATTAATGGAACAAAGCCGTGCGATGATTGCACAGCTTTTACATGTAGGAGCAGAGGAAATTTTATTTACATCATGTGCTAGCGAATCAAATAATTATGCAATAAAGGGAGCTGCATTACATTATCAAAATAGGGGAAAGCATATTATTTCTACTTGCGCAGAACATTCTAGTATACATAATTCTTTGGAACAATTAAAAAATGAATTTGGATTTGAAATCACATATTTACCAATTAATAAAAATGGTATTGTAGCTTTGTCTGATTTGAAAAAAGCTTTGCGAAAAGACACAGTTTTGGTTTCAATGATGTTAGTGAATAATGAGACAGGGGCAATTAATCCCATTCAGGAGTGTGCGGAATACGTTCATAAAAATTCAAGAGCTATTTTTCATATGGATGCTGTACAAGGATTGGGGAAAATAGATATTCCAATTAAGGAAGTTGATATGGCTACTTTTTCAGCCCATAAAATTTATGGATTGAAAGGAAGTGCGATTTTATATAAAGCACAAAATATAGAATTATTGCCAATTATAAGCGGAGGACAACAAGAATTTGGACTTCGTGCAGGAACAAGTAATACACCTTGTAATATTGTATTTGCGAAAACATTACGTTTAGCTTTAGAAGAACAAAAAAGTGCGTATGAACATGTTTCCAAGTTAAATGCCTATTTACGGAAAGAAATAGAAAAAATACCGAATATGGTAATAAATAGTCCTAATAATGCATCGCCGTTTATTTTGAATTTTTCTGATTTAAAAATAGGAAGTGAAGTTATGTTGAATGCATTAAATGCAAAAGGATTTGCGGTGTCAGCACAAAGTACATGTTCGAGTAAAAGTAAAGCGATTTCTCATGTGTTATTAGCTATGGGTCTTGGTGAAATTCGAGCAACTCATGCAGTGCGTATTTCTTTATCACATTTAACTACACAAGAAGAAATTGATTTATTTATACATACATTAAAGGAGATTCATGATGACTATCAAACAAGATAAATTTGTATATGACCATATATTGGTTCGCTTTGGTGAATTATCTACCAAAGGAAAAAATAAAAAGGATTTTATTAAACGTTTATTAACTAATGTAAAGAATGCATTACGTGATTAT
>JARHZK010000135.1 GCA_029258245.1 Longicatena sp.
GGGTTCACTCCAGATGCTGATTTTCCAGTGATTTATGGTGAAAAAGGGGGATTACATATTGAATTAAGTGGACATACCAATACATGTATTGAAAGTATGCATGCTGGAGAGCGCGTTAATATCGTAATTGGGAAAGCAAGTCTTAAAGTAAATGAATGGAATGATCAATATTTAGATTTATTTGATTTTTATTTGAAGGCAAACAATTTAAAAGGGTCAGTGGCTTATGATGGTGAAAGTGCTGAGTTATCAATTGAAGGAATTTCTGCACATGCAGCAATGCCATATAATGGTGTAAATGCTGCACTTCATTTATTAAATTTTGTAGGGAATGCAATGCATGATAAGTTTGCAAAAGATACATATGTATTATTGAATGATTGGCAAGGGAAACCGTTAGGTATAGATATTGATGGAGCATATATGGGATTTTTGACAATGAATACGGGTATTGTGGATATTGAAAATGGATATGCATCTATTAAAATTGATATTCGCTATCCAAATGATGCAAATGTTGATGAAATCATGGGAAATTTCAAAAAGGCTGCTAAAAATATTGATTATGATTTAGATGTGATTTTAGAACATAATACAAAACCATTATTTGTAGATCCACAATCTACATTAGTTACGACACTATCTGATGTATATAGAACTTATAGTAAAGATGAATTTACTCCAAATAAAACAATTGGTGGGGGCACTTATGCAAAAAAATTTGATAATTTTGTTGCATTTGGACCAGAATTTCCAAAGGTTGATGTACCAGAAGGATTATTTGTAGGTGGTTGCCATCAACGTGATGAAGGTGTAAAAATTGAAAATTTGATGACATCTGTTGCTATTTATACTGCAGCTGTTGAAAAATTAGGAAAGAAGTAGAGGTATTATTGAATGAGAATGCGTAAATTACCGTGGGCGGAAGATTTTTTAAAGGAACAAGAAATAGTAATAAAAGATCCACAAGCATATAAGGGTAAGTGGAGGAAATTATTAAACCGCGATTGTATTCATTTGGAAATTGGGAGTGGAAAAGGAGATTACTGGACAAAAATGGCTACATTATATCCTCAATTTGGATGGATTGGTGTAGAAAAAAATGTTAGTGTAGCTGCATTAGCAGTTCGCAAATTTACAAAAATAGAAGAAGAAATAAATCATATGGCATTTATTAATGATGATGCGGATAGTGTTTCTACATGGTTTGCTGATGGTGAAATACAAGTTATTCATTTAAATTTTTCAGACCCATGGCCTAAAAAACGAACACATAAATATCGCTTATCAAATCGAAAATTTATCGATCAATATGCAAGAATTTTAGCAGATGATGGAGAAATCCAAATGAAAACGGATAATGTT
>JARHZK010000017.1 GCA_029258245.1 Longicatena sp.
ACATCATACCATAATTTTAATAAATTTATCAAAATTCTTAAATTAAATATTTTTTAAATCTATCACATAATTTAACATGTTTATTTGATAATTATTCGATATCTTTTTCCTATACTATCAGTGACAGGAAATAATACCTGTTAAGTATGAAATAAATCTCCCTCAATAATATTCATACTTTCTCCCTTTCAAAAACTAAATTATAATTATCGAAAAAAGACACAAATCCCCTCATGTGTCTTTTTTCTTTATGCTTATCATTAATTCATAAAAAAAGCATTTATTTAAAATGCTTTTCTATAATAAACGATTTACTTCATTTAATAATTGTACTTTAGACATAAAACCTTGTAGTTGTTTTACGATTTTTCCATCTTTAAAAATAAGTAATGTTGGAACAGACATAATACCGTATTTTTGTGCCAATTCACTATCTTTATCTACATCTACTTTTACAATATCTATTTCTCCATTTAATTCATTTGCAACTTCGTCCAATATAGGTGATAACATTTTACAAGGACCACACCATGTTGCAAAAAAATCTACCATTACAAGTCCATGTTGAATTATAATTTCAAATTCTTCCTTATTGATAACTTTCATTACTAGATACCTCCATCTAGTATTAGTATAACACTTCACTTTTTTTTATCCATTTATATGCTCATATATTTTTTGATAGCTTCATAAACTCCATTTTCATTATTAGATAACGTTACATCATCTGCATTTTCTTTTACAATAGATAATGCATTATCCATTGCAATTCCTATTCCTGCTAGACGAATCATTTCCAAATCATTTTCTCCATCACCGATAGCCATCATATTTTTATATGGAATATTTAAAATCTGTGATAATTTTGTTAAACCATATCCTTTTGTTATATTGGGCATTAATATTTCTAACCATTTGTCACTCGTTAACCCAACCCAATACTTATTACTCAATTCTTTTTTTGCAATCCTTGCAACTTCTTTCATATATTCTGGCCAATAGGTTACTATTATTTTATTTATATCTTCTGTAATTTCTTCTTTTTTTGTAATATATCGTATATCTGGATAACCATCTCTTGCATCGCCTAATAAACTAAATGTTGCTCCAGTCCATGGATAATCATCCGGTAATTTATGTTTTTTTCGATATTCTTTTTTTTCTAATAAAATTGGTTTGGGATTATAATCATACATTCCTCGATCCATTTGTCCCATAATTTCAACATTCCACTGATTAAAATAAGTAAATAACTCCTGTGCATTTTCTTTAGGCATCTTTCCATATACATAACGTTTTTGATTTTTAATATCATATATAGCAACTCCATTTACTTCAATTAAAAAACCACCATAACGATCCATCATTAATTCTTTTGCATAAGGTAATAAACGTGAATAACTACGTCCACTTGCCAAAACTAAAGTAACTCCTTTTTGTTGTGCTTGAATTAATATTTCTTTAGTTTTATCTAATATTCTATTTTCTTTATTTAACAATGTTCCGTCCATATCCATTGCAATTAATTGTATTGTCATAAAATCACCTTAAATCCGTTTATTTTTAAATATTATAACATTCTTATAAATATAAATAAAAGACAATTAATAAAAGATTAATTGCCACATTCTCTATTTACAACTATGAAATACATACTTATCCAAAGCTTTCGCAATTCCTTGTCGATCATTCGTATCTGTCACATCATATGCTTTATCTTTTAAAATATCCATTGCATTTCCCATCGCAATACTATATTTCACACTATCAAACATCGAAATATCATTTTCTGCATCTCCAAAAGCCATCATTTCATCTTTTGAAATATTATATTGTTGGGCAATTTTTTTAATAGCACTACCTTTACTTACACCCTTTGGCATAACTTCAATCCAATCATGGGCAACTTCATAAATATCATAATCTTTTAATTGCATACGAATTTTTGAAAGATTCTTTTTAAAATATGATTCTGTTTGAATCAATACAAATTTATTAATGTCTTTTGTTATTTCATATTCACAATCATGAATCATAAAAAATCTTTGTTTTCCTTTTTTAAACCCATAATCGATTGGTTCCCCAAATAACCATCGACGTATGTTCTTTTTTAACTTCAATCTTCTACTTACTAAATCGTAATGATCATATCCACAACAACTAATAACTTCAAAATTCATCTTTTTTCCTAGACGCATTACTTTTTTTGCATCCTCTACCCCCAATACATCATCAACATAATATTTTTTATTTTCAAAATCATAAATAATTTGTCCATTCATCCCAGCAACAAAATGATTCCCTTTTTCTAATTCCAATGGATCTGAAACAAATGAAATAGAGCCTTTATCTCTTCCAGTTGCAATCACAATTTTTATTCCTAATTTTTGTGCTTCAATCAATTTGTTCTTCGTTACTTCATCAATTATTTTTGAACTTGTTAACAATGTCCCATCTAGATCAAGTGCTATTAATTTAATTGACATATGATCACTCTCTTTCACCTTAGTACATTATATCGAAATGTTTAAAAAAGTAAAGTAATCATAACTAAATTATATTAAAAAAAGACCTCAAATTGAAGTCTTTTTAAATATTATATTCAAATATTATAATTTAGAAGCAGCAGCTTCATCAACCACAACTACAACATCTGGATGATTTTGTAATACAGATGCAGGACATGCAGGATCAACAGGTCCATTTACCATTGCTGCAACTGCATCAGCTTTATTTGCTCCAGAAGCGACTAATAAGATTTTTTTAGCTTTCATAATAGTTGAAATACCCATTGTAATTGCTTGTGTTGGAACATTATTGATATCGTCTTCGAAGAAACGTGCATTATCTGAACGTGTTTTTTCAGTTAAATCAACGATATGTGTTTCTTCTGTGAATGGTGTACCTGGTTCATTAAATCCAATATGTCCGTTTCCACCAATTCCTAACACTTGAATATCTACACTTACATTTTCCATAGCTTTTTCATATGCTTCGCAATCAGCTTTTGTATTTCCATAAGGCACATGAATCATTTCTTCTGGTAAATCAATACCGTGGAATAAATTTTCATGCATGAATGTCCAATAACTTTGTGAATGGTTACGATCAATTCCAACATATTCATCTAAGTTAAATGATTGACATTTTGCATAACTTGTTCCGTTTTCTTTATGATCTTTAATCATATTTTCATATAATCCAATTGGACTACTTCCTGTAGCTAATCCTAAAACTGCGTTTGGTTTATTAGCAACAACATCTTTCATTACTTTAAAAGCTTCTAAGCTTACTTCATCATAATTTTTTACTTTAATAATTTGCATTGGTATTTCCTCCTAAATAT
This sequence comes from Longicatena sp., assembly GCA_029258245.1. Taxonomy (GTDB): domain Bacteria; phylum Bacillota_I; class Bacilli_A; order Erysipelotrichales; family Erysipelotrichaceae; genus Longicatena_A. The sequence goes on from JARHZK010000017.1 coordinate 3,347, forward strand.
ACGAGTATATTATACATCTTTATTAGCTTGATTTCAATAATATCATTTACAATACTTCAATTGTATAAGATGTTTTAAAAGTTTCACCAGGTCCTAAAATCATTGTATCTTCACGATGATAAAAATCTTTTTGAACATCACTAAAATCTCCATGTCCATACCATGGCTCTAAACAAATAAATGGAGACCCCTTTTTAGCTGTCCATATAGCTACATATGGAAATCCTGTTAAACTAATTTTTACACCATGACCTTTTGGACCAGTACATGTCAAATAAGGACTCTTAGCACCTTTATAAATAATTGTTGCATATTTTTCTATTTCCTCATAACTACAAGGAATATTTTTAACAACAATATTTTCTAATTTATATGGTGTCTGATTTGTTGGATCAAATACTAATTGTTGCATATATTCTTCATTTGTAAAAGATAATGTATAATCTTCAAATGATTCATCTTCACACAATGGACAATTAAACCCAGGATGCAAACCAAATATAAATGGCATCTTTTCTTCCCCTGTATTTGTAATATGATATGTAATAGTTAATTTATTATCCTTTAATGTATATGAAATTTCATAATGAAATGAGAACGGATATTGTTTTAATGTTTCTTCATTACTATCAAATTCCATAATTACTTCTTTTCCATCATCTTTTTTACAATGCAATGTAGCATGACGAATTAATCCATGATTTTTCATAGCATATTTTTTTCCATGAATTTCATAATCTTTTGTATATGTATTTCCTACCATTGGAAATAAAGTTGGATTCTTTCCAGCCCAATTATCTTGATCTCCTTGCCACATATACTGTAAACCTGTTTGTTTATCAGTAAAGCTATAAATTTCTCCACCCTTTTCCACAAATGTTACTTCATAACGTTCATTTTCTAATTTCATCTATATTTCTCCTTTTTAAAATATCACTTATAACATTAAACATCCTTACTAAATAAATTTTTGTTCTTTGCAAAATTGGTAAATACCATCTTCATCTACGTTTCCACAAATCATATCTGCAGCTTCTTTAGCTGGTTTAAATGCATTTCCCATCGCAACACCTAATCCAGCATTTTTTAACATTTGCGCATCATTTGCACCATCACCAAAACAAGCAATTTCATTTAATGTTATATTCCATCTATTACATAAATGTTCTATTCCTTTGCTTTTTTCAATTCCTTTTGAAGTTATTTCTAATGCATATGGAGTGTGTGCAATAATCGAACTATTTGACAATAAATTCTGTATTTCATCTGATTGTTCTAATTTATTTGTATATACAATTATATTATATATTTTTTCTCCCTCATATGCTTTTACCCTTGGCATATTCAAATATAGTTTAAAAAATTGATCTAATACATCTGCTGTTGCACAATGAGCTATATAATCATTATCAAATGTGGAATAGCGTAATGGTATATCATTTAATTTTGTGTACTGAATGAGCTTTCGTAAATCTTCTTGGTCAATTGGACTTTCTTCTAATATTTCATTTTGATCCATCACTAAAGCTCCTCCATCAAAAATTTGTGCATCAAATGGAAACTCTCTAAAAAATTTAGGTAATGATGAAACTTCATATCGACATCGACTCGTTGCTATTCCAATTTTATACCCATTCTCTTTTAATTTATATAATGTATCTTTTGTAGACTGTGGAAAATCATGTATTCGGTGTGTATACAATGTTCCATCCACATCAAAAAACATAGCTTTTATCATATGCATATTACCTCTCTTTTACCATGAGTTATTATATCATATAATTTTTATAATCATGATAAAATCCTAAAAACAAATATCTTAATATATAATAAAAGGCTATAAGAACCATAACATAGTTCATCATAGCCTAGTATCATTTAAATAGCTTAATTAAAACGCTTCTGCACCTTTAATATATGTCATTTCTACTGAATAATCATCATTTAATACAACAATATCAGCATCATATCCAGCGACTAATTTACCTTTATGATCATCCACACCTAGATATCTTGCAGGGTTAATTGTACAAGAGTTAATTGCATAAGCAAATGGAATTTCAGCTTTTTCAACTAAAACTTTTAAACCTTCGTTTACTTTCAATGTAGATCCAGCTAATCCTTTTGTAGATGTTAAATGAGCACTTCCATCAGGATATAATTCAATTTCATTTCCACCAAATAATACTTTTGTACCTACTGGTAAACCTTTTACCATTAATGCATCTGTAACCATAAGTACATAATCCTTCCCTTTTGCCATAAATAAATCATTTAATGCAGCTGGCGTAGAATGATTACCATCACAAATAACTTCACCAAAAGTATCACGGAAGCGCATCGCTGCACCTACTAATCCTGGTTTACGATGATGGAATGCAGTCATACCATTAAAGATATGAGTCATTGAAGTTGCACCATTCGCAATACCTAAAGCAGCTTCTTCAAAGGTTGCAGCAGAATGTCCCATGCTTACACGTACATCATGTTCACGACAATATCTTGTTAATTTAAAATCATCGTCTTGTTCTGTAGCCATAGTAATAATTTTGATTAAACCATTTGCAGCTTTTTGATAACGTTTAAATTGTTCAACATCTGGTTTCACAATACATTGTTCAGGTTGTGCTCCTTTATATACCATATCTAAATAAGGTCCTTCAAAGTGAATACCTAAAATTTCTGCACCTTCATATCCTTCTTCCACTACTTTTGCAACATTTGCAACTGCTTTTGTCAACACTTCTTCTGTTTGAGTAATGGTAGTAGGACAAATACCTGTAACACCCTCTTCAGGAATGTGTTTCATCCAATTACGTAACCCTTCTGGTTCTGCATCGTTTGTATCAAATCCATATGCACCATGTGTATGTACGTCAATAAATCCTGGAACAATACGTTTATCACCATAATCTTTATCTACTTCTTTTGTACCGTATGGAAAAATGTTTTGGATTTTTCCTTCATCCATTTCAATTTGCGCTTCAATGAATTGTCCTAAAACCCATACGCGTTTACTTTGAATAATCATTTTGTTTTCCTCCTTGATGAATCTCTATAAAGTATTATACCCCTAATTTATTCAATTAGCAAAGAATCCAATCTATTTTTTTAATTATTACAATCAATTCTATGAATACAAATAAAAATATCATCTTTTTTATGTAATACTCTTTCTATTTTTTTAAATATGAAATAAAATAGAACTGTTAAATATGATGAGGTGATGTATATGAAACAAGCAATAAAACTTAGTGATCATGTATATTGGGTTGGTGTACATGATTTTAACTGTCGTAATTTTCATGGAGATTTATTTCCTATACAAGAAGGTACATCTTATAATGCATATCTAGTAGTGGATAAGAAAATCACATTGATTGATACGGTTGAAGAAGAATTTTTTGATATTATGTTGGAACGTATTCAATCTGTCATTGGAAATAAGCCAATTGACCATGTCATTGTACAACATGCTGAACCCGATCATTCTGGTGGTTTTGTAAAACTAATGAGTGTATATCCAAATGCTCAACCATATGCTTCAAATGCCGGTGTAACAAATATGGTTAAACAATATTTTAAAGAATATCCATATATTAAAGTAAAAACAGGAGACACATTACAAACTGGTGATTACACATTCACATTTGTAGAAATGCCTATGATTCATTGGCCAGATAATATGCTAACCTATATGGATAAAACGAATATTGTTTTCTCAAATGATGCATTTGGTCAACATATTGCAAGTTATCAAATATTTGATGATCAACATAACCTTACTATGTGTTTGGACAAAGCCAAAGATTATTACGCAAATATTGTCATGCCTTATGGATTACAGGTTGCAAATAAATTAAAACAAATTCAGGCAATGAATCTAACTATCGATATGATTGCTCCTGCACACGGTATTATATGGAGAAGCCATATCACTGAATTATTAAAAGCATATGAAGAATTCGCAACATTTAAATCAAAAAATAAAGTAGTGATTGTATATGAAAGTATTTGGAATCATACACAAATGATGGCAGAAGCAATAGCGGAAGGTTTAGGAATGAATGGTATAGATGTTAAAATTTATAAGGCATCTATTACATCCACATCTATTCTTATGAAAGAGATGCTAGATGCAAAAGCAATACTTATTGGTAGTGGAAATTACAATAATGCAATTGCTCCAAGTATAGCTTATTTTTTAGAAAAAGTTATGAGTTGTAAAATTAAAAATAAAAAAGCACTTGGTTTTGGTTCTTATGGTTGGGCAAACGTTGTCACAAAGCAAATCAATGAAAAATTATTAAAAGCTGGTTTCTCATTATTCAACGAAGTAGGTATTTCACAAAATTATACACCAAACAAACAAGATTTAGATTCATTTATTGAATTAGGTAAATCGTTCGCTAGCGAAATAAAAAATATGTAAATTTTAAAAGCACTTCATAATTTTTTCAAACTATGAAGTGCTTTTATTTAATTTTATTTCAAAAAACCATCTACAATAACTTTCTCAGCTTCTTCTAAACTTAATCCAAAAGTTTGAAGTTTAACCAATTGATCAGAATTTATTTTACCAATTGCTGCTTCATGCACAATTTCAGCATCTACATGATTTGCTGCAATTTCTGGAATAGAACTAATTTTTGCGTGACCCATAATAATCGAATCACACTGTATATGCGCACGTGATTTATTATTCCCTACTGCAATTGGATGAAATACTTGTACAGAATCATCTTTTCCAACAGAACGAGAAATAATTTGCACAATACTTTCTTCTCCATTTAAATTTACAGTCACATCACTATGCGCCTTTTGTTTTCCATGCGTCATTAGTTTTTCATTAATTACTAATTTTGCTTTTGCTCCTAAATTCGCTTCCGTTTTTCTCATAGTGGAATCTACACCTTTAATTTGGCTCATATCTAATTGTGCATAAGATCCTTCATCCATATGGATGATAGTAACAGGATTTAATATACGTCCTCCTGTTCCATCTCCCTCTCCATAATGTTTTTCAGCATAATGAATCTTTGCATTTTTTCCGATATGGAATGTATGTATCCCATCATGCTGTGATGTATCACATCCATCGTTATGGATTCCACATCCTGCAACAATTTCAACATCTGCATTTGCACCGATATAAAAATCATTATAAACAACATCTTTGATTCCACTATCTGTTAAGATAACTGGTATATGAACACTTTCACCTACGGTATTATCATCTACATAAATATCAATTCCAGGTTTATCTAATTTGGCAACAATACGAACATGCTCTGTTGAATGTCGTTCTACACCTTCTCCATTTTTTCGTAAACTAAATGCACTTCCTGGCATAAAACCACGAATATCTGCAATTGTTTCTAATAAGTCTTTTTCCATATTTTCCATAAAACACACCTACTTTTTAAATTTACATGGTTCAAATTCACTCATTAATGATGGTAAAATTTCATTCTTTGTTCCTCTTTGCTTAATTTTTCCATTTTCGACAATGATAATCTCATCAGCAAGTTGCATGATGCGCTCTTGATGAGAAATCAAAATAATGGATTGCTTGGATTTTTTTTGCAATTCTTGAAAAGTCTCTACTAATTTAGCAAAACTCCATAAATCAATACCAGCTTCAGGTTCATCAAATATCGATAACTCAACATCTCTTGCTAAAATAGACGCAATTTCAATTCTTTTGACTTCCCCACCAGATAAAGAAGAATCTACCTCTCGATCTAAATAATCTTTTGCACATAAACCAACAGAACTTAAATAATTACAACATGCATCTTCATCTAATTCTTCTCCATGTGCAAGTGTTAATAAATGTCGTACACTCATACCTTTAAATCTAGGTGGTTGTTGAAAAGCATAACCTATTTTTAATTTTGCTCTTTCATCAACGGACATATTTGTAATATCTATACCATTAAATAAAATTTTTCCACTTGTTGGTTTTTCTATACCCATAATAATTTTTGCCAAAGTAGATTTTCCGCCACCGTTTGGTCCTGTAATTACAGTAAATTGATTATCTTTGATATTCATAGTAATATCATTTAATATATTCTTTCCTTCGACTGCAAAGGATACATTTTTCAATTCCAACATACTATCTAATCTCCTCTATACGTACTTTCTTATTTTATCATAATTTTGACAAAATATTTCATAATTTGATTAGAAAACTATAATTCTCATTTTTTAATATATGAAAAAAAGATTTAGAATATTAAGATGACCCCTGAAAGTTAGAGCTAAACTCGAACAATTAAGATGTCAGTTCATTTTTTCTAAATCTCTTTACTTTGTTTTAGTTTTTTAAACTTTGCAATGGAGCTGGAATTCTACCTTTACGATGAATCATTACGGAATTATCTGTTTGATTAATATCCATGATTGGACCACTTCCCAGTAATCCGCCAAATTCTAATTCCTCTCCTGCTTTTTTACCAACAGCTGGAATTACACGAACTGCTGTTGTTTTAGAATTCACCATACCAATTGCAGCTTCATCAGCAATCATACCACTAATAATTTCTGCCTTTGTTTCTCCTGGAACAACAATCATATCAAGTCCTACAGAGCACACAGCAGTCATAGCTTCTAATTTTTCTAATTTCAATACTCCCGTTCTTGTCGCATGAATCATACCTGCATCTTCACTCACTGGAATAAATGCACCACTTAATCCACCAACCGAACTACTTGCCATAACACCACCTTTTTTCACAGCATCATTTAACATAGCAAGGCACGCTGTCGTTCCATAAGCTCCACAGGTTTCAAGTCCCATTTCTTCTAATATATAGGCAAAACTATCTCCAATAGCTGGAGTTGGAGCAAGTGATAAATCAACAATACCAAAAGGTACATTCAATCTTTCACTTGCAAGTGTACCTACCATTTGCCCCATACGAGTAATTTTAAATGCTGTTTTTTTGATAATATCAGCAATTTCATTCATAGGTGCATCTTTAGGAGCTTTTGCTAATGCTGCACGAACGACTCCAGGTCCTGAAACCCCAACGTTAATCACACAATCAGGCTCTCCCACACCATGAAATGCTCCTGCCATAAACGGATTATCTTCTGGTGCATTACAAAATACTACTAATTTTGCCGCAGCGATACAGTTATTATCTTTTGTAAGTTCTGCTGCTTCTTTTACTTTTCTACCCATGATTTCAACAGCTTCCATATTAATACCAGCTTTGGTACTTCCTACATTAACCGATGCGCAGACATGTTCCGTTTGCGTTAAAGCTTGAGGAATTGCTTCCATTAATTCCCGATCACCTGCTGCAAACCCCTTTTGAACCAAAGCACTAAATCCCCCAATAAAGTTTACTCCTACCGCCTGCGCACACTTTTCAAGCGTCAAAGCATATTTTACCGGATCTCCACCACTCACTGCAACTAACATAGATATTGGAGTTACTGAGATTCGTTTATTAATAATAGGAATTCCATATTCACGTGAGATATCATTTCCTACTTTTACTAAATCTTTTGCTAAACGAGTAATCTTGTTATATACTTTTTCACAAGATTTATCAATATCACTATCACAACAATCTAATAAAGAAATACCCATTGTAATTGTACGTACATCCAAATATTCCTCATCAATCATTTTTATTGTTTCTAAAATATCATGAACATTTATCATTTACAAACACCTTCCTAAATCTTATGCATAGAATTAAATATATCCTCATGCATAACATGAATATTTAATCCACATTCTTTTCCAACAGATTCCATATGTTCCGCAAATTCACTTAAAGAAACATTTCCCTTTGTGATATCAATCAACATAATCATTGCAAACATATCTTGTAATAGTGTCTGAGAAACTTCAATTACATTCATATTTGCATTTGCACACTCATTACTAACTTTCGCTAATATTCCCACCATATCTTTTCCAATTACACTCACTACTGCTCTCATTTTGTTCATCCTCCTAATTATTCTAATATAAATTATACTTTACATTTATTAAGTTCACAAGAAAATAATAAATTTTAAAAACAATTGTATACAATATGCGTACAAATCATTTATATTTTTCACTAAACAATGCCATAGACTGCATTTCATATGGTTCCCAAGTATTTTGTATTCCATCTAAATTACACATAAATTCTTCTTCAAAATATTCTTCATCTCTTTGTTTCTTTAAACATTCCACGATACATCGGCTCATTTCATTCGATAATTGTATTTTTCGTTTTCCTTTAACAATATTATCTTTATCCAATAAATAAATTGTACAAAGAAATCCACTTCCTTTTTCAAAAGTTCTATATAATGTTTCATCATAATCATTATCATGTACATTAAAAACAAAATCACTTGTATCAATAGCATCTTGTAGCGTTAATAAAAATATTGGAATATTATACTTAAATACAAAATCCAATTCTATTGGTTTCTTTTTTAGTGCTATTAATTCAAAATCTGTCCACATTTCATCTTTCATAACAAATATAAATTCTTTTTCAAAATAATCCATTACTGTTCCTTCTTCTTCAATATCTACAAAAAATTTTTCATTTACTTCAACATTCATCTTTATCCCTCTTTTTTAATATATTCTCCTGTTATTCTATACTTTTTGGTAAGTCAATCAAAAATTGTAACCGATTTTTAATAGAACTTGCAAATATTATTCCCTTATGCATTTCAATAATTTGTTTTGTAACACCAAGTCCAATCATATATTGTTTTTCATTTTTATTCATTTCTTCCAATCGATAATAATTATGAAATATATGCGCTATCTGATAAGCAGATAGATGTTTTGCATCACCCTCCATGTGAATATGATAAAATTCTCCTTGATCATCTAAAGAAATTAAAATTTTACCTTTTTGATTTCCTAAAATAATTAAATTTTTTAATAAATCCCTAATCACACGTGCTAACTTTTCTGTATCACCTTTATATGGATATGTTTTATCACATTGAAAACTCACAGCAATATCCTTATCATCTATCAAATCATAAGATTCATCCAAAACTTGTGCAATCATACGATCGATATACATATGTTCAATTTGCATCTTTGAATATTTCAAATTAAATTTCGTAATATCAAAAAATTCATTCATCATATCTTCTAAATCCATTGATTTCTGCAGTACTTTTACTAAAAACTCTTTACGAATACGATTTGATATTTCCTGTTCTTTTTCTAAAAATTCTAAATACATTAAAATATTTGATAATGGTAATTTAACATCTTGTGCTAAAACATATATTAAATCTTTTTTCTTATCTTCCTCTTCTTTAGCAGCAATCCTATACTGTTGATACTCATCAGCGATATTTAATAGAACTTTTTGTGTTTGTTGCATTTCCTTTGGTAAATTAAGTTTAGTTCTTTTTTTAGCAAATATGTCATCCATTCCCTCAATCATAAAATGTAAATACTGAATTAACTCTCTTACTAAAAAATATAATAAAATAAAACTTGTAATAACAATTAATATAGGCAATAGAATTACAAATAATTTTCGAAACAATAGAAATGGATTTTGTTTTGAAGCTAATACTTTCAAAAAATCAATAATAATTCCATTTAATATATTATCAAAAATATATAAAAACAAAAATCCTCCCAATGCTAAAGCAAATACTCCTATCGTGTATTTCAGTAATATTCGATATTCTAATTTTTTTAAACATCTCTTTTTCATAATTTATTCTCCTGAGTATACGGTAAAAATAAATGAAATACAATGTTATCCTTTTCTAAAGTTGCACGAATATCTCCATGATGTAGTTGCATAATCTCTTTAGCAATAGCTAACCCTAGTCCTGCACCACCATTCATAGAACTACGATCCATTTGTACTCGATAGAATTTATCAAATAAATGGTCAACTTCATAATTCGTCATATTTTGTACATGATTGCAATATAAAACCTCAATTCCTTCTTTTGTTTTTAAAACATCAACCGAAATTGTTGTATTCATATCTGTATAATTAATCGCATTTTTCATTAAATTGTCAAATACACGCTGTAATTTATCATAATCTGCTTCAATAATACAATTTTCTAGAATATTTTTATGTAAAACTAAATTTTTCTGCTCTAACAATGGATAAAATCCAGCTAATTGTTGTTCTAACAATGCAGAAAGATTCATAGATGTTATATTCAATTGTGATACTTTATCATCATATCGTAATATTTCAGCAAATTCATCTATTAATTCATTTAATCTTCTTGCTTTTGTATATGCTATTTCTAAAGATTCTTGCTCTTTTTTTTCATCTAAAGAATGATCCAATATATGATTTATATATCCAATCATCGAAGTTAAAGGAGTTTTTAAATCATGTGCTAAATACATTAATAATTCATCTTTATGTTCCTTTTCATTTCTATATATTTGTTCATCCCATAATTTTTTTTCAAGTAATGTTTCGATGTATTTTTGTGCCTCATTAAATTGAGGAAACATATAGAAAAATAATGGCTTTTTTTCTATCTTATTTCCTTCTATACAGGCTAATAACGTTTCCATACTTCTAAAAAATGAAACCACAAAAAATATTAATACACATATAAAACAAATCGTAAATACTATTGTATTTATTTCTCCTGTATGCTGAAGATAAAAATAATAAAAATCACTGCTTTGCAATTCACCTTTGTTTGCCAATAAAGTCGCTCTATTTGTAATTCCGATAATTCCAACCAGCAATAAACCAGAAATACAGCACATTATTATTAAAAAATATATCATTAACTGTTTCCGTAATCTCTTATACCAACTATTTTTCAATTTTATAGCCAACTCCCCATACTGTTTTAATAAATTTTGGATTTCGTGCAGGTTCTTTCATCTTTTCACGCAACCTTCTTATATGTACCATTACGGTATTATTGGAATCAAAGTATTTTTCTTTCCATACAGCTTCAAATAATTCTTCGCTAGACACCACTCTTCCTCTATTTTTGCATAAATACCAAAGAATTGAAAATTCAATTGGTGTTAAATTTAGTGGTTGATCATACAACATTACTTGATGAGAATCATTATTAATGATTAATCCTTTGAAGTCAATAACATTAACATTCTCGGCAGTCGCGTTATATGTTTGATAACGGCGTAATTGTGCTTTTACTCTTGCAACCATTTCTAATGGATTAAATGGCTTTGTAATATAATCATCTGCTCCTAATGATAAGCCTTGAATCTTATCCATATCATCTATTTTAGCAGTTAACATAATAACTGGAAAATTATATTTTTCACGTATAATTTTACACATTTCAAAACCATTTATTTTAGGCATCATAATATCTAACATAGCTAAATCTATTGAATTATTTCTCATATATTCCATAGCTTCCTCACTATCATAAAAAGCACGTACACAATATCCTTCATTTTTTAAATACAAAGAAACTAAATCAGCAATTTCTTTTTCATCATCTAAAACTAATATATTCGTTTGCATAAATACCCTCCATAATATTATTATAGCAAATCTATTCTATATTTGTTTTTCTATTTTATATATGTAAGAAATATTTAAGCATCCTTTATTTTCTCCCCTAACAAAAAAAGATAGCGTAAACTATCTTCTCGTATTCTTTAATCTATATTATGTTATTTTGTTAGCATATAGTTAGCAAGTAATTTCATTGTATTTTCAACTGCTTCTATATGTGTTCTTTCATAATGATGACTTGTGTCCACTCCTGGTCCAATATTTGCAAATCGCACATCTTCTCCCCATAATGCTGCTTGAGATGCATCAGAACCATAACTATTGAATACATCCACATTATAAGTAACCCCAAACTTTTCAGCAATATCTTCTAATTTAAATCTTAAATAAGAATCATATACTGTTAATTTATCTTTTGCAGTAATACATACACTGTATTCATTTGATGTTTGTCCTTCACCCACTGGTGCAACATCAATCGATACTAATTCACATGTCTTTTCAGGAAGTGCTTTTGATATACCATGTCCTACTTCTTCATACGTACTAATAAAGAAATTTGTTGTATGTACGGGCTTTATATTATTTTCTGTAAAATATCTTGCAAGTTCAAGTACCATTGCAACTGCAGATTTATTATCTACATATCTTGTCTTAATAAATCCAGATTCTGTATATTCAAAACGTGTATCCATATACACAAAATCTCCAACACGAATACCTAAATCAAGTACATCCTGCTTTGTAAAGACTTTTTCATCAAGACGAATTAACATATTATCTGCTGTTCTTTCACTTGCCGCTTTCGCTTGCCCGTACGTATGCGTAGATGCATATTTAAAAGTCACAGTACCTCTTATTTCACCATTTCTACGTGTTATTACATGACAGTTTTCGCCTTCAATCGCTGCAAAACAACCTCCACCAATCTTATGATACTTCAATTTCCCATCCGGTGTAATTTCCTTTACCATTGCAGCTAGCGTATCCATATGTGCCGAAATAGTAATTTGATGTTCATCATCCTCCCCTTCTAAAGTAGCAATTAAACCACCTTTTTTAGTTACACTACAAGATAATCCTAAAGACTCAAAATCTTTTTTACATTCCGCTATGGCAGTATCCGTATATCCGGCAGGACTAGGAATATCTAAATATTTTTTCATTTTTGAAATAGTATTTTCTAAATCAAATTTCATGTTTCTTTATCTCCTATCTAAACTATTAACTCTTCTAAAGTATATCATAATATAATTTAAAATATATAATTTATTTAAATTTATGTAAATTTCTTGCAATTCAATCTTATTTTATATTATTATTAAAATAATAGACTAATATAGAAATGGTATATATTTAATAAATACAATATAGAGTGTTCTATTGATTGTTATCTCATTAACACCCGAAAAGAAACAGCCTTGTAAAACATATATTATTTATAGATATGATTATCCATAAAAATTCATATAGTTTATATTGTTATGATAAAGAAAGTGGTGAAAAATTAAGAAAATAGAAATTTTTTGCAAATACAAAATTAGTGAACAGAATATCAAAATTATACGAGGATTTTTGAAGGATATTTCTTATAAAAAATTACATTTACAAAACTTATCATTTTAATAAAAAAATATTCTGTAACACTAAAATAACTGCAAACAAAACAACAAAAGATCAATGAAAAATAGGTTTATTTGATCAAAATCATGTATCTACAATAAAGTTATATTGATATTATTAAAAATTAACTTATTTTGTACGAAACATAAAATATTTAAGAAAGGATTGTTTATAAAATACTTCTAAATATGAATCGAAACAAATGAGTACTATGATGTAGTAGAATAATATCTCGTTTTTATATAAAATATCATTTTATAGAGACATTTAATTCGTAAATAATAATTTACTGTTTTTTTATCAATAATTATAAAACTATATTTACTACATACATCGATAAAAGCTCTATAATCATCAGTCTGTAAATGCTTTATTCTTACCTAATACATAGCATTTCTAGAACATTAGTTTATATCCTAATCGATTGATATATTAGTGGTAACTTTATAACAGGTGTTTATATGATTACTTACGGATTTGTTTATCTTAGTTTTTTAATTTGCTTAATTGCAATCGTATTTTTTTTAGTAAATCAGTTGAAATGGAAAATATTTGATATTTTATCTCCTATGTTACTTATTTACTTAGGTTCCGCTATTTTAGGCTCATTGGGTTTGTTTGGTAAAACAGAAAGTGTCGCAACATATCAAAATATCATTAGTGTTAACTTTTTACCATTAATGCTTGTATTTATGTTAATCCAATGTGACTTAAGAAAAATTTTTCGTATGGGACCAAAAATGTTACTCTCTTTCCTCTGTGCATCCTTTACTATTTGCCTAGGATTTATTGTTGCTTTTCTTATCTTCAAAAATCAACTTGGATCTAATGGATGGAGTATTCTAGGAGCTGCCTCTGGTGCATGGATTGGTGGAACTTCAAATATGGTAGCCACTGCCAATGCACTTAATATCTCCGAAGAAGGATTAAGCTATGCTATTTTAATGGGATCTATTTCCTATACAGTATTATTATCGATTTTAATGATGACACTCAAATATATTAAACCATTTAATCAATGGACAAAAGCAAACACTTCTTATATTGATGAAGCAACAGCACATTTAGAAAAACATGCGAAAGAAAATACAAAAGCCCCTTCCTTCATTGAAGTTATGATTTTACTTGCTATTGGTTTTGGAGTATCCTCAACTTCTCAATTACTCTCTGAACAACTTCCACAAGTTGGGAATGTACTAAATCCATTAACATGGACAATCTTAATTACATCTACAATTTCAATTCTTTTAGGTATGACTCCAATTGCCAAAATAAATGGAAGCAATGTGATTGGAAATGTGTTTATGTATATCTTACTAGCAGTTGTAGGAAGCAAAGCTAGCTTCTTTGGATTATCATGTGCCCCTATATATATTATGATTGGTTTAATCATAATTGCAGTACATTTAATCGGCTTATTAATACTCGCAAAATTATTTAGACTTGATTTATTTGCTTGTGAACTTGGAAGTATTGCAAACGTTGGTGGAGTAACTTCTGCACCTATTTTTGCCGGAGTCTACAATCCATCTTTAATCCCTGTTGGAGTTTTAATGGGTTTGCTTGGAAATGTAATTGGTACATATATTGCATTAACATTAAGTCAAATATTACTTTTGCTTTATTAAATACATATTTTTATAGTTCTCATCACCTATAATCATAACTTTTCATACAATGTCTTACAGTATAATGTTTCTCATCATTTTAATATCATATGGATGTTTCTCTATATTTTTACAAAAACATCCATTTTTTATTTTTCCTGCAAAATAAATATAAAAAGAATAATTTCATATCTATATTGAAAAAGCTTTATTTTTATGAAAAACACATTCTAACATCTTAGAATTTTGTTCCTACATAAATAAAAAAATACCCTTTCACTGTTTAACAATCAAAAGGGTATTTAACATGTATCCTATATTTTTTTAATATTATTTAAGATTTTTTAATTCTTTTGGTAATTCTACTTTTGTTTTTCCATAATTATTGACTTCAGCATTTAAATTAATACTAATATTCATCTTCATACCTTGTTGTTCCGTAGAAGTTTTAATATTATCTAATGCAATTTTTGTCAATAATCCTGATTCTTTATCGAAATAATACTTACATTTTGAATCACCTAAAGCCTTTAAAATTTCTTCTGAATTTCCTTGCATTTGTGTAAATGATTTAATCATTTCTTTAAATTCTTCATTTTCCATTAAATCTTTAAATTTTAATACAACAATATAATTTTTTGCATCTTTTTCTAACTCAGCATCTTTTATTAAATCTTTCTTAATTTCCAATAAATCTAAATCTGCCTTCGTATTCTTAGATGTACTTACTTTCCAATCTTTATTGTCTTCTTTTGTATATACTAAGTAATGATCATCTTCCTTTACAGAATAACTTTCCATGTTCATTTCTAATTTTGAATCTTTTTCATTTTGACCAAACATGCCAGCCATTTCTGTTGCATCGACAAGTACATTCATTTTCATATATTGAATGTCTTTTGTATAGTCCATATCTGCTTTCATATTCATCGGTAAAGATAATTTAATTTCTTGATCTTTATTCTTTGCTTCTAACTCCATTTTCATATCCATTTTCATAGAAGCTTTAAAGTTTTCCACATCTTTGGAAACTTTTTCATAATTATCTAAAACTTCTTCTGCAGTAGAGAATTTATCCGTATTTCCTCCTCCACATCCTACCATGATAAATAGAGCCAAAACAGTGATACATGTCATAAAAAACGTGCGTAATTTCTTGCTTTTTAACATAAAGTTATCCTCCTTATTGCGTATTGTTTTCTATGAAAATATTATATCATAATACCAAAAAATTGTTACATTATTTTCAAAAAAAAATCATATTATTTTTAAATAATATGATTTTTATTACCTATATTAATGTTTTTGGATCTACATAATCTAAATTTAATGCATCAGCAACCCCACAATGCGTAATATTTCCCTGATACGTATTTAACCCTTTCATAAATCCATTATCTTCTCTTAAAGCATCGAGTCCTTTATTTGCTAATTTTTCAATATATGGAAGAGTCACATTTGATAAAGCAATTGTTGATGTCCTTGGAACTGCTCCTGGAATATTTGCTACAGAATAATGAAGTACCCCATATTTTTCAAATGTTGGATGATCATGTGTAGTTGTATGATCACATGTCTCGATACATCCACCTTGATCAATCGCAACATCTACAATAACACTACCTTTTTTCATTGTTTTTACCATATCTTCAGTTATAATTTTTGGTGTCTTAGCACCTGGAATTAATACTGCACCAATAACCAAATCTGCATTTTTTAACGCTTCTCGCAAATTATATTCATTATTGTAGATTGTATGAATTGCTCCATTACTTACTTCATCAATATATGCCATACGTTCTGCATTTACATCAAACACTTGAACATTCGCACCAAGTCCACTAGCAATCCTTGCAGCATTGAAACCAACTATACCACCACCAATGATAACAACATCAGCTGGTTTTACACCTGGAACCCCACCAAGTACAACACCTAATCCACCATTTGCTTTTTGAAGAATACTTGCACCTATTTGTACGGACATACGTCCTGCTACTTCACTCATTGGAGTAAGTAATGGTAATGTATTCGTTTTAGATACAACTGTTTCATAAGCAATCGCAGTTGTTTTTGATTTTAGCAATGCGTTTGCAAATGATTCATTATTCGCAATATGTAGATATGTAAATATCATTTGATCTTCTCTTAAATATTTATATTCACTTTCTAAATATTCTTTTACCTTTACAATTAATTCAGCATTTCCAAACACTTCTTCACGAGTACAAATTTTTGCACCTGCATCAATATAATCTTTATCTTCAAAACCACTTCCAACACCTGCAGTAGTTTCAACTAAAATTTCATGACCTTCCTTAGTCAACTGATAAGCACCAGCAGGAGTTAGAGAAACTCGAAACTCATTATTTTTTATTTCTTTTGGTATACCTATAATCATATTTATATTCATGTTTCTTATAAAAACATGATCCTCCTTTCTCTTGAATATGTTTTATTATACTCTTAAAATTGAATAATACAAATCCTTTTTTTATTTTTTAAAGATGTAAATAAGTTGATAAAAATGAATTATAGATGTATATTATACAAGGAAATTTAAAAATATCTAGATAACTATATAAGTAAAACAAAATTTATTTTCATCTAAAAAAAGATGTTTTTATCTACATATATCCATGCTAGTTGACATAGACATATTTACAAAAAAAGGAGGTATATATGAGTCAAAAATATAAAGGAATTTTATGCATTACCAGCTCTGCTTTTTTCTTTGCATTAATGAGCTTATTTGTTCGATTATCAGGGGATCTTCCAGTCATTCAAAAAAGTTTTTTCAGAAATCTTGTGGCCGTTGTTTTTTCAATTATTATTTTGAAGAAAGATAATTCTAAAATATCTTTAAATAAAGGAGATTGGTTTGGACTATTACTACGTTCTATTTTTGGAACTATTGGAGTTCTATTCAATTTCTATGCAGTAGATCATCTATTGTTAGCAGATGCAACAATTTTAAATAAATTATCTCCATTCTTCGCTGTAATTATGGGATTTTTCATACTAAAAGAAAAAATAAAACCATTTCAATTCATAACTATTATTTTCGCTTTCTGTGGAGCTTTATTAGTTATTAAACCAGGGAGTGGTTTAATCGCAACTCCAGCAATCATAGGGCTATTAGGTGGTTTTTCTGCAGGTACTGCTTATACATTTGTTCGTTTGTTAGGAAAACGAAATATTCCAGGACCATTTATTGTATTTTTCTTTTCTGCATTTTCTTGTATTACCATTGGACCACTTATGTTATTTAATTTTACTCCAATGGATACAACGCAACTCATTTATCTCTTGTTAGCTGGTTTATCAGCTGCATTTGCTCAGTTCTCCATTACCGCAGCGTACTGTTATGCACCTGCACGCGAAATATCGGTATTTGATTATTCACAAATTCTATTTTCCGCTTTATTTGGTTTTCTTGTCTTTAATCAAATTCCAGATAAATATAGTTGGATTGGATACTGTATAATTCTGTTCACTGCAATTGCTAACTTCCTCTATAACAACAAATATAAAAGAAAAAGGGTTATAACAAATCCATTATAAATCTATCAAAAAAACACATCCAATTTGATAAAGAAAACGATGTGTTTTTTTATATAATCTATACATAATATTAAAATGTATGATGTTTATTCTTATGACCTTGTCATAATGTTGGCAATCATTCTTTCCACTTTTTTAAAGAAGATAGATACATTTCATTAAGAAAGTTATTTTAAGAATACCTAAAAAGTACACTATTAAAAAAAAGACTATGATTTTCAGAGAATTATTAAATTCTCCTATTTATCACAGTCGATTTATTTTTATTATTTATAAGCAATTTTATATATTAAAATAGGCCAATATTATCTCTTTATATAAAATAAAATTATTTTTTCTTCTTATAAATTATTCATTAATAATTGGATTTACAACTTCTTCGATTGTATTTCTTAATTCATTGCATGAATGGTCAAATTTAGCTTGATCTACTTCATTTAATGGAAGTGACACAATTTCTCTTAAACCTTCTTTATTAACGATCGCTGGAACTCCAATATAAATACCTTCTTGACCATATTCTCCATTTTGTTGTGTAGAAACTGTCATAACAGCATTTTCGTTATCTAAGATTGCATGTACTAAACGATTTAAAGATAATCCAATACCGTAATATGTAGCTTTCTTCTTTTCAATGATTTGGTATGCAGCATCACGTACATCTTCATAAATTTTTAATAAATCGCTTAAATCTTTACCTTGTTCATCGATTAATTCCAATAAACTCTTACATCCAACATAAGCACTTGTCCAAGGGACAAAACTTGAATCACCGTGTTCTCCCATAATATAGGCATGTACATTTTTAGAATTTACATCAAAATATTCAGAAATCATATATCTTAGACGTGCTGTATCAAGTAATGTACCAGATCCAATAACACGTTTTGCCGGTAATCCTGTCACTTTTTGAGCAACATATGTTAAAACATCAACTGGATTACTTGCAACTACTAAAATACCATTAAATCCTGATGCTTTGATTTGTTCACAGATACTTTTCATGATTCGTGTATTAACACCAGTTAATTCCAATCTAGTCTGTCCTGGTTTTTGTGCAGCACCAGCAGTAATAACAACGATACTTGCATCTTTACAATCAGAATAATCTCCTGCTTTAATTTTCATTTTACTTGGTGCATATGGTAACCCGTGTGATAAATCCATTGCTTCCCCTTCAGCTTTTTCTTTCATAACGTCAACTAAAACTAATTCATTAATTCCTGGAGATGTTAAGAATGAATATGCCATACTCATACCAACAAAACCTGTCCCTACTAAAACTACTTTACGTTTATCAATTGTGTTCATTTTTAATTCACTCCTTACTTTATAATTATAATAGTTTTTATTTTACAATTCAAGAAACGTAATGGCTTACATAAAATTATTTTTTCTTTTTTTTTCCTGTTTTATGCATATATAATTATAATTTATAATAAAATAGTATATTTCATCTTAAATTCATATATTTTCTATGCAATACAAAAGGTAGCATAATGCTACTTTTTTAAATATTTTTTACAATTTCATATCCATCATAAACCGCATCTTTTAAATTTCCAACTTTATTAGAATCGCCAATCATATGATACTTTACCTTTGCTTCTTTAAGCATATCTTCTACACTTGGATCCACTCGATACCCAAGTGCAAATACTAATGTATCTGCATCATTGATACAATATTCTTGTTCATCTTTAGAATAAAAAATCTTATCTTCTTCGACACGTTCTACTTTTGCAGAGGTAATTAAATTTACACCTTTTGACATCATCCTTTGTACTAATAAACTTCTTCCAGGTCCACTTTCTTTCATCATGACACCATCTGCCATTTCTAGTACAGTAACATCTCTATTTTTAGGAAATAAATCATTGATAATTGGGGCTAAATAATCAGCAGTCTCACAGCCTACAGAACCACCGCCAATTATAACAATTTTTCTTCCAGGGAAGGATTTACCAGCTAATATATCATCTGCTGTCATACACTGTTTAAATTTTTTAAATACATCAACTTCAATTGGTTTTGCCCCAGCGGAAACAATAACCTCATAATCCTTAAATTCGTTTTCTAGCATTTCTTTCGTAACTAAACAATTCAAACGAACTTCAATATTATTTTGTGCTAATCGACGTGCCATGAATTTAATTACTTTTGTCAAATCTTGCTTAGCAATAGGAACTGCTGCTAAACGTAATTGTCCACCTAGATTTTCATCTTTTTCGCATAATACTACATGATGTCCTCGTTTATGCGCAACAAACGCTGCTTCCATACCAGCAGGTCCTCCACCGATTACTAATATATTTTTCTTAACATCACTTGGTTTCAAAGTATCTTCATTTTCCAACTCTAAAGATGGATTTACACTACATGCAACACGTTTTCCAAACATAATACCATTTAGACATCTTAAACATCCAATACATGGGCGAATATCTTCAGTTTTTCCTTCAAATGCTTTATTAGCAAATTCACTATCACATAAATTTGCACGACCAATCATACAAATATCAGCTTTATTATTTGCAATTAATTCTTCTGCAATCCATGGTTCAGTAATACGTCCAACAGTTGCTACTGGAATATTTACATATTGTTTAATAACTGCTCCACTATCTGCATGAGAACCCATTTTCGTTC
Source organism: Longicatena sp. (assembly GCA_029258245.1). Taxonomy (GTDB): domain Bacteria; phylum Bacillota_I; class Bacilli_A; order Erysipelotrichales; family Erysipelotrichaceae; genus Longicatena_A. Next base: position 24,276 of record JARHZK010000017.1, read on the forward strand.
CTGGAGCAGGAATTGAACTACCACGTTTGATTGTTGTTCCTCCTGAAACATGTAAGAAATCAACACCGGCTTTTTCTAATTGTTTTGCAACATAAATAGCATCATTAATATTATTTCCACCATCACTATATTCATCACCTGAAATTCTAACATCAATGATAAAGTCTTTTCCACAGCGTCTACGTACTTCTGCAATAACTTCTAAGGTTAATCGTAATCGCCCATCAATATCTCCACCATATTCATCACAGCGTTTATTATATAACGGAGAAAGGAATCCACCTAATAATCCATGAGCATGGGCTGCATGTATTTCAACTCCATCTCCTCCTGCTTGTTTGACACGATATGCTGCATCTCCAAATTGTTTAATAATTACTTGTAATTCTTCTTTTGTAACTGCACGAGGTGCTTCTTTTGCATAATATGGACCAACATTCGACGGTGCAATGAATCTTGGAGTTCCTGGAATAGGAAATGACATATATGCCGGATGAAATAACTGTGGTAATATTTTTGTTCCATATTGATGTACAGCATCACATAACTTTTTCCATCCCGGAATAAATGAATCATCATAAATCGACATGTCACCAGGTAAATAAATGTATGTTGGTTCAACTGTAGTAACTTCTGTTACAATTAATCCAACTCCACCTTTTGCACGAGCTGCATAATGCTCAACTAATTCATCAGTAACATAACCTTTATTCGCTAAGTTAGTTGAAATAGGTGGCATAAAAATACGATTTTTTACCACCGTTTCCCCTACTTTGATAGGAGAAAATAAATTTGGATACTTTGTTTCCATAATGCTTCCTTCTTTCTTCCTCTCTAAAGTATATTCCCATACTTTAGAAGTATATTATAACATATATTAAGATACGATTGACATATATATTTTTTACAATTTTATTTGTTCTTATATTAAAATAAAAAAAAGAATGTATGTAAAACTTACAACACATTCTAAAAATGCAATATATGAATTAATAAAATCCATGACAATCCATAGTATACAACAACAGCCGTTAAATCATTAATTGTGGTAATTAATGGTCCTGATGCCACTGCAGGATCTACATTTAATTTCTTAAATAAAATAGGAACAGTTGTACCTGCAATACTTGCTAATAACATTGATGCAAGTAAGGCAACTCCTGTGCAAAAAGAGATTGAAAATGAAAGTAATAAAGTATTTTGTTTAACAATCCATAGGAACAAACCAATCATAACGAATGAAAATATTCCTAAGATTGTTCCATTCATCAATCCAACCTGCGCCTCTTTCCAAATTAATTTATTTTTTTCTTCCTTTTTAATTTGATCATCCATCAATACACGAATTGTAATTGCCAAGGACTGCGTACCTACATTCCCAGCCATTCCTAAAACTAATGATTGAAAAGATACCAAAATCGCAATATCTTTAACAACTGGCTCAAATAATCCTACAACACTTGATACCAACAACCCTAATCCTAATAAAACTACCAACCATGGTAGACGTTTTGAAATACTTTTTAATAGTGGCTCTTCTAAATCTTCTTCTGCACTTAAACCACCTAATTTTGCATAGTCGTCCCCTAAGATATCATGTACTAATTCCACAATATCCTGTGCGATTAATACACCTAATAAATGATTTTGTCGATCTAATACTGGAATTGAATCCTCTGAATAATCTTGAATTCTTTCAATACAATCATCGGTTACTTCTGTACCATATACATATGGATAAGAAGTCATAATAATGGATTC
>JARHZK010000024.1 GCA_029258245.1 Longicatena sp.
ACTTTTATAGTGTAAATAATGGATTAGTATGTGTTTTGTTTACATCATGAACATGTATTTTCTGTGCTTCTTTATCTTGTGGATAATATTCATTATGAATTTTTTTTATTCAAACGATTTATTTCAAAATTCTATTTGAATATATATTTGTTTCTTTGATGAAATTTGGAGTGTTGTTATTTTTTAATAGGTGATTGTATCCTATGCATTATAGGAAAGATAGGGATAATTTTATATATAACAATTGCAATATTAAACTTAGTGTTTTATAATTTTAATGGAATATTGTGTAAAAGGGATGATTATATGAAGAAAACAAAGGTGGTAATAGTTAGCTTATGTGCAGTAGTATTCGGTTCATTATTAATAAATTATATGGGTAATGATAAGTTACTACATGCAGAAAATAGTCAAGATTCTATTGTAGAGGGTGTGTCTTATGCAGATCAGACTGGTTTATTTTTACAGATGGATGAAGATGGAAATGTTACTTATGTAGATGCTAATCCTAATAAGCATTATGATGATGTATCTTTACCCGAAGATAATGATAAGTCTGTTACATTTGATGTGAGTGTAATGGATTACAATGGAAATAAAGATGAAGCAGGAAGTTATAAATCATTTCAAGAAGCGCAAGATGTTGTAAAAAAACTTCAATCCTATGGTGGAGCTAAGATGATGTTAGATGGAGCTAATGAAGATGGGATAAATGATGCTAAAATTGATGTTTATACTGAAGATAAGCTAAGGAGTACGACTGCACCTGCAATTGTAGTATTTAAATCTGAAGCAGATAAAAATGGGTATGTGAAAAATATAAATTATAAAGAGGTAGATACAAATATTGCTGGATATGTCAATCCTCTATATTTTTATGATGCAGCATATTTGGGAACATTTAATGGAAAAGTGAAATTTAAGGTTGCTGGAGTTACTGGACTTGTTGATGAATCAAAAGTAGAAATTATACCATATAACTCAAGTATGGTTTTAAGTGGATACCGTGTAAATGATGGGAAATTTTATCATTATGTAACAACACCATATAGTATTTCACAACATAAAAATGATCCTAATAAAAGTGGATATGCATCTGTTCAAAGAGTTGGAAATGCTCCATATTATTTAAAAAATAATGTATTGTATTATAGTTATGATGGCCATTATTTTTACGATAGTTTTGAAACATTGATTTCTGATTATAAAAATAATACATATAGTCATGCGGTAAATCATAATTCACCATATTATAATTATTACCAGTTTTTATCTATGCGTTCAGTAACATCATTCACAAATAATGATTTTGATAATAGAGTAAAGGAACAAGCAAATAGTAATTCAAAATTAAAAAATACTGGATCATATTTTATCAATGCACAAAAATATGGTGTTAACGCCTCACTAGCTTTTGGATTGGCTGTAAATGAAAGTGGATGGGGAATGAGTAATATAGCACAATCAAAGAATAATATATTTGGTTTAAATGCAATAGATTCTAATCCAGGGCAAGCAGCAGATCGATTTACGTCAGTGGAAGCATGTATCAATGATTTTGCAAAAAATTGGATGTCACTTGGGTATTTAGATCCTTTAGATTGGAGATATTATGGGCCACATTTAGGGGATAAACAAAGTGGAATGAATATAAAATATGCATCTGATCCATATTGGGGAGAAAAAGCTGCAGCTCAAAGTTACATATTACAAGATGTTACAGGTAAAAAAGATACCAATAAATATAAAGTAGTGGTTGATTGGGGAACAAGTGTACAATATCTTTATAAAGATGCAAGCAAAAAATCTAAAATATTTTATGCTACAGGGGATTCAAGTAATAGTTTAATTCGTCAATATCCGTATATAGTTTTAGATAAAATATCAAATAATGAGGGAAAATGGTATAAAATTCAGTCGGATGCAATACTGTCATCTAATCGTAATCAGTTAGATAAATCAAACACAGGTATATATGATTTTAGCTGTAACTATGCATATGTAAAAGTTCCAAATAATAAATATGATATTTCAGATGGAAGTGGAACAGTACCAGATGAACAACCATCAAAACCGGATGTAAATATTAAGGCAGGAGATGTCAATGGAGATGGAAAACTTTCTCCAGCAGATTATGTTCAAATAAAAAATCATATTATGGGCGTAAAAAAATTAAGTGGTAGAGCATTGAAGGCAGCTGATGCTAATAAAGACAATAAAATTTCTCCAGCAGATTATGTGTATGTAAAAAATAAAATTATGGGAAGATAGGATGGATGAGATGAAAAACAAATTATTAAAAATATTAACAGGAATTGCTACTATTTATGTGGCATTATTTGGTACTATACAATTTTCGCCAACAATACAGGCAGCTAGTTTATCAGTTACAGCAAATAAAAGTAGTGTTTATGTAGGAGATACTGTTACTTTTACAGTGAGTGCTTCAGGTGCAGGAAAAGTGAATGTAAGTGGTTCAGTATCAGATGCTATATGGTTAGAGAATAGTTCAAAAAGCTATACAGTTACAGCAACTAGTGAAGGAAATTTATATGTAGGGGCAAGTGGTGTTATTGCAGATTTTGATGATGAAAATGATTATAATGTATCAGATGCATGTACGGTGTCTGTGTTAAAAAAACCTTCTATTGATTCTGGAGAAAAGCCTCAAGAACAGGAAAAACCAGAAACACAGAATCAGCAATCACAAGATGATCATAAAAATAAAGATAGTGCATTGGAAAATTTAACAGTTTCAAAGGGGACATTAAATCCAAAATTTAGTCCAGAAATAACATCTTATAAAGTAAATGTTGATGCAGATACGAAAAGCATTAATATAAATGCTTCTGCAAGAGATGCTAAAGCGAAAGTAAGTGGAACAGGAACATATGATTTAAAAGTTGGAGATAACAAAATAGATGTTGTTGGTGTTGCAGAAAATGGATTTACCACAACATATACAATTCATATTCATGTAGATGAAAAACCAATTATGTTTTTAACTTATAAGGGTGAAAAATTAGGAGTATCTAGAATACCTTTACAAATGGAAAGTAAGTTATTTGAAAAGAAAACGATTAAAATTGATGGTAAAGAAGTAGATGCATTATGCAATAATGCGTTAAATATAACATTAATAACACTAGAAAAAAATGGAAAAAAAGATTTCTATATGTATGATGTAAATAAAAAAGAAATAGTTTCTATTTACCAACCAATAGCAATATGTGGAGAAAATGTTGCAATCATTGATGTTCCAAAGGAATTACAGAATCGTAAGGGAATGAAATTCACAAAAGTTAAAGTAGATAAAGTGGAATTAGAAGGATGGACTTTTAATGATGATGCTTTTAAAGATTATGTATTAATTTATGTAATGAATGACGCGGGTAAAAAAGTATATTATCAATATGAAAAAACAGAAAATACATTACAATTATATAATGATGGAGTAGCTCTTACGCAAAATGAATATGATGAAGAAATAGATAAACATAAAAATGAAGTAAATGACTTGAAGATGATTATTTATGGATTAGCAGGTTTAAGTATCATGTTGACAATTGGATTGTTTGTTGTATCAAAAAAGAAAAAACATGTAAAAAAGTTTAATAAAATTGATGCTACGAACACGGAATTATCAAAAAGTTCAGAAATAGAGAGAAATGCTTTTATAGATGAAGATGAAAAAAGAGGAAATTTATAAAAATTTTCTCTTTTTTTACAGTTTTAATATAAATTTAATTCAAGATATCCATAAAAAATGGGAAATAAAAAATAATTTGCTATAAATTTTAGTAAACTATTTTTTATCGATGTTATTTATGATATGATATATAAGTATAAATGGAGTTGTATATTAGGAGGTAAACCTTATGGATAGAAAGGAAATTTATGCCTCTGTAGAGATAGCTGATCATGAGGTTCGATTTGTTGTTGGTGAATTCTATGATACACGATTTAACATCTTACGAATTGAGAGGGCACCTATTACAGGAATTCAAAAGAAAAAGATTATAGATGAACAAAATGTAGTTAATGGTATTATAAGTTGTGCGTCTAAGGCTAAAGAAGCACTAGGATATCCAGTTGAAAGGATTTTATTAGCATTACCTGCAGTAAATGTGGCAAGATATAATAAACGTGTTCATGTATATCCAGAGGCTACAAGTAAACGTATTCGTTTAGGCGATATACAGAAGGGATTAAATGAAGCAATTTCATATAAACTTGATGATAATTTGGAATTAGTGAATGTTGGATGTATTAAATATATTACAAATGGAATTACATCACGTAAAATGCCGATAGATGAGGCTAGTGATTTATTAATTATGGATGTTGACTTATTGTATGCAGATAAAGAAACAATATATTCATATGCAAGATGTATAGAAAGAGCTGGATTGGAGATATTAGATATTTGTTTAGATTCTTATGCAATTGCACAAGAAGCAGCTATTTTTGAACAAACTGTAGATAAATATGTAATATTAGTTGATTTAGCAAAACAAAATACAACATTATCTTTGTTTACTCATGGTAAACTTGTAAGTTGCGAAGTATTACCTATTGGGTATGGAGAATGGTTAGATGAATTATGTGAAAATTATCATTTTTCAACGAATGTAGGTTATCGTTTACTTCAAAATACATGTTGCTTTAAAGAGGAAGATGCAAAAGATTCTATTATTTATATTTGGAGTGAAAATAATGAACAGAAACAGATTACAGAAAAACAAATATGTAAGAGTGTTTCTAAGTATATTAGAGCGTGGATTGATCAAATTAATGAGTCATGTAAACCAATTGTTGAAAAAGGAGATGTTCGTTATTTGATTACGGGAGAGGGATGTGAAATTCAATCTATTGAGCAATTGTTTGATGGTTTAAGTGCCCCTTGGCAAGTATATGTGCCACAGACAATTGGAGCAAGAGATGCATCTCTATCTACTTGTTTAGGATTGTTTTATAGTTGGAAAGAACAACAAGATGTCCGTAAAGATGATCGTTGTAGTTGTTCTTGTGTAGAAGTTGAACGTGCTATACAAAATGCTAATTATAGAACATCTAGTAAAGATGAAGAAAATGGATTTACAAAAAAATTAAAAAACATATTGTTGAGTGATCGTTAATGGAGAGAGTGAGGTTATAAAATGAGTGGTTTAGATTTCGAACAAGTGGCAAAAATAAAAGTATTTGGTATTGGTGGTGGCGGATGTAACGCTGTTAATCGTATGGTCTCTGAAGGTGTACAGGGAGTAGAGTTTTATGTAGCAAATACAGATTTACAAATTTTAGATAAATCTCCAGTTGAAAATAAATTGATTTTAGGTCGTGAAATTACAAAAGGATTAGGAGCAGGTGCTGTTCCTGAAATTGGAAGACGCGCCGCACAAGAAAATGAAAGTGAAATTCGTGAGGCAATTAAAGGTAGTGATATGGTATTCATTACTGCTGGCTTAGGCGGTGGTACTGGTACAGGTGCTGCTCCGTTATTTGCAAAAATTGCCAAAGAAGAAGGTGCACTAACAGTAGGTATTGTTACAAAACCATTTTCATTTGAAGGAAAGAAACGTATGAAATCTGCAGAAGAAGGCTTGGCTGATTTAAAACAGTATGTGGATTCATTAATTGTTGTATCAAACAATAATTTAATTGAAGTCATTGGTAGAAGACCTTTAACAGAAGCATTCCAAGCTGCAGATAATGTATTACGTCAAGGTGTACAAACAATTACAGATTTAATTGCTGTACCAGCTTTAATTAACTTAGATTTTGCAGATGTTAAGACAATAATGGAAAATCAAGGTTCTGCATTAATTGGTATCGGTATGGCAGAAGGGGAAGATAAAGCTCGTGTTGCTGCTGAAAAAGCAATTCAATCTCCATTACTTGAAACTCAAATTTCTGGTGCTAGAAATGCGATTGTTAATATTACAGGTGGAGAATCTATTACATTGTTTGATGCTGAGGATGCAATGGCATTAGTTCGTGAAGCTGCAGGAAATGATATTGATGCAATTTTTGGTGTCGCTATCAATGAAAGTTTAGGAGATGCTGTTATTGTAACTGTAATAGCGACAGGATTTGATGATGAAGATGAAGAGGAAAATGTATTAGATAAAGCATTTGCGTATACAGCTTCAAAGCCAATGAAACAAGAAACAGTAGAATCAGAAACACGTAATTCAACTACATCTTTTGCGAACAATAGCTCAGATGAAGAAGGAATTCCTTCATTTTTCACAAGAAGATAATGAAGAAATTTTACTATATTGATGAATCATTTTTTGAAGATAATCAAGCGTCGAAAGAATATTTACATAGATTTATTAAACATTTACAAAGAAATCGTGTAGAAATGATTTTAGTAAGTATGAAAGATACGAAGAATTCTATTTTTACTGAATTTAAAAATCGTTATCAATCTATACCTATTATTCAGTGTTCTAACGAAATAGGTGTTGAAATCTCTATGAATGATATTCATGGTATATTGCAATTAGCGTATGTAGATATGTTTAATTATGGAAAATTTTATCCTATGAGTGGTTCTTGTATAGAATTTGATGCAAGCGAAAAACAAGCAAGACGTATTCATTTTAATGTATTTACGAAGTATCACGAAGAAGACAGTTATAATTTTCTAATTGATGAATTAGAAGATATGATTTTTGATCAACTTTCAAAAATGAAAAAAAACAAACATAATGTTTGTTAGGGGCTGTAACAGTTAAAAATAGCTCTGATCTATAAAATGAAAAAAGTAGGTAATCCTAATGTGAAGGAAAGCCTACTTTTTTGGTATAATTAAGGTATGAAAAACAACACTAATCCAAACCCTAATTCCGTTATTTATTATAACGCATTACAGCTGGTTTTGCCATTAGATTTATCAATTTCTATTGATAAAAACGATCCTATGTTTTCATTTTTAGAAGCGATGGAAGGAGTA
>JARHZK010000051.1 GCA_029258245.1 Longicatena sp.
AAAGGATTAAGAGCAAATAAAGAAGCATTAGAATCTGAAATTGCAAAGGCACCAACAGAAGAATGGAAATATACAAAAGAAAGTTGGGAAGCATATCAAAAAGTATTAGAAGAAGCAAAGAAATTAGTAAAAGATGATCATGCAACACCAGAACAAGTAAAAGAAGTAGTTAAAGCACTACAAGAAGCATATAAGGGATTGAAAGAAAATCCAGGATTGACACCAATTGGTCCAAGTAGTCATAAGATACCATGGACAGACTTAGAACCAGCTCATAAAGAAGTGCCAATGACAGAATTAAAACCAGCAACAAAAGTAGAAAAACCAAATTCATCTAATAGAGTAGAACAACCACAAACACCAAATACAGGAGTAGCAGCAAATACTGCAGTAGCATGGAGTGTATTGTTAGGTGCAGGGATTGCTTTACTTGTTGCATGGAAACAGCGCAAAGAAGCATAATATTTTATAAAAATAAAAAAAGGAAGAATCAATTAAGATATTTCTTCCTTTTTTTCATTTTATAGAATAGAAGCAAGATGTTGTGATATTACTTCTATTTATAGATATAGGGTGTGGATTATGATTATAATTCTGATTCATAGGGAAGGGCAAGTGCAAATACGATATATAATAAAATACCAGCACCATAAAAAACAGATATGACGCCCCATAAAACTCGTACAATTACAGGATCAATATCAAAGTATTCTGCAATACCTCCACATACACCGCATAATTTCTTTCCTTGCTCAATTTTATATAGTCTTTTTTTCATTATATGGTCTCCATTCTTTAAACTATCTATTTTATATTACATAATAGTTTCTGTTGTCAATATAAATCTTATATTTGCACTATTTATTATGATAATTATGATTGTGATGTTAGGGATTTTGCTGAAAGTAAATAAAAGGGAATGGCTAATAATTGTGTTGCTATAGAAATACAAATCATCATAGGGATACTGTGTTCGTAGAGGATACCAAGAAGCCAACTACCTAAAAACCAAAATATGCCAAATGATAATTCAAATATACCATATCCTGTTGCTCTGCTCGTTTTTGGAACCATGGTTGTAACTGCGGCCTTTAAAATAGATTCTTGAGCTCCCATGCCAATTCCCCATAATAGAATTCCAATAAGAACCATAGGAATGGAGTGCATGCCAAAAATAAAGATACTAAAAGGAGCAGAAATTAGGGTTGACCATAGTAAAGCTTTGATTCCTTTTTTATCATATAGAAATCCAAAAAACATTGCTGAAATGGCATCAATTAACATTGCTCCAGCATATAATAGTGGGATTGTACCTGTATTAATGAGTGAACTTGTTTCTACAAATCCACTTGCCAAATCTGAATAAAAGTTAGAAATATGCATAATAATTAAAGAATAGTCCATAAAACCAAATGCAAATAAACTAATGCCAATGATATAAAAAATAAATTCTTTTTTTAAATGAAATGGAATATATTCTTTTGGGGTTGGTTCAAAGTTTTCAGGATTTGGGAATCGATGTTTTGTATAGAGCAATAATCCAAATGTTATAGTTGCAGGAATCATTAAAATTGCAAAACAGTATGAATATATTTCAAATGTAGTACCATCTGTTTTAAATAACATAACAATATATAATAGAATAGGACCTAAAAAAGCACCAATTTGATCTAATACTTCTTGGATTCCAAAACTTTTTCCAATTCCTTCTTGAGATGCTGCAAAAGACATAATCGTATCTTTTGCAGGTTTTTTTATGGCTTTTCCAATACGCTGGATCATCAATAATAGACATGCCCATACCCAACCATAAGTACCTCCTACTAAAGATAATGCAGGGACTGCAATAAGATCTAAAATGTATCCAAGAATTGTTAGACTCCAGTATTGTTTCGTATAATCAGCAATTTTTCCAAAGACATAGCGTAGGGAATAACCAATACATTCTCCTAAACCAGAAATAAATCCAATGGTTCCTGCGGATGCTCCTAATAAGGTAAGATATGCGCCACGAATACTGGAAGCACCTTCATGAGTCATATCGGAAAATAGGCTAACAATACCAAATAAAAGTATAAAACTCATGGCTGTAGATAATTTTCTTTTATTCTTTTTCATAAGAGTAATCACTTTCTATTTTATCTGTCATGGTTGTAAAATTTGCCTTGCTTTCGTTTTTACATTTTAAATATAAAATATCTAATAAATTAGAAAAAACCTGTTGCTCTTCTTTGGTTAAATCTTCTAATAGCCATTCATAGAAAGAAGATTCGATATGAGTTTTAGATTTCTTTAATCGTTCTGCTTTTTCGGTAGCAAACAAGAATTGGCTTCTTCCATCATGAGGATTTTGTTCTCTTTTTAGGTATCCTTTATCTTCTAAGTTTGCACATTGTCTAGCAATTGCCGCTTTGTCGATTCCTAAAATATTACTGATTTTTTTTTGCGTAATTCCAGGATGTTTACGTATTACATGAATGACATCAAATTCAGAAGTTCCGATTCCATCTTTTTTTAAAGTTCGAACTGTGAATTTATTTACTTCACGTGCTATTTTTGTAATTTTTCTTTTTGTAATATCCATAAAAAAGCCTCCATTATATAAATAGTTGTGTCATCAACTATTTATATAATGCTACTCTTTGCATAAGAAATGTCAAGTTCAGAATAAAGAAAAAAGTTATATTTTGATAAAAATAGATAAAAATTTAATATACGTTTGTAATATACATAGTTTGCTGAACATATGTGTAAATAGAAAACTAAAAAGTGCAAAGACAAAGCGCTTTCACAATAATAAAATTAATTTGTAACCGCTATCTTTGAGAAAGAAGATAGGAATATTGATTATAATAAGTTTTTTACAAAAAAAAGGAGGATATAAACATAGGAAAAGTAAAAAATTTATACATATAAATAGGAAATGATAAGGAGAGGAAATCTAATTATGTCAAAAAAGAATTTAAATAAAGCAACTCTTTTAGCAATTAGTGGGATAATGGCAGCGTCTAGTATTCAAGTGTCACCAGTATTAGCCACTGATAATGTAAAAGATAGTAAAGAACAATTAAATAAAAAAGAAAATCAGGGTGCAAACGAAATCAAACCAAAACCTGGATATACGTTTTTAAGTAAAGTTTCTGCTTTGCCAACTGTAAAAAATAATGTAGTAACTATAGATTATGTAAATGGAGAAAAAGCGCAGATAACATTCCTAGAAAACGGATTGTTCCGTTTTAATATGGAACCAGATGGAAAAGCAAGTAGTTTTAAAGAATATGCAGAACCTAATAGTAGTGATCATAAAGGTACGATTGTACAACAAAATGATAAATCAAGCGAATATTCAAAACCAACGCCAACAGTAAGTGAAGTAGGAAGTAATTTTGTAATTTCAACAAGCAGTGTAAAATTATTGATTGATAAAGAAACTTCTATGATGACTTTAACAGATGCATCTGGAAAAGTATATTGGAAAGAAGCTGCACCACTTCAATATAAAAATGGAAATACGATTCAAACATTAGTAGAAAATGAAAACGAAAATTTCTATGGTGGTGGTACTCAAAATGGTCGTTTTGCACATAAAGGCACAGCTATTAATATTGCGAATACAAATAACTGGGTAGATGGAGGAGTTGCAAGTCCCAATCCATTCTATTGGTCAACAAATGGTTATGGGGTTGTACGTAATACATTTAAAAAAGGTGTTTATGATTTTGGATCAACTCGTAAAGGTGTAGTAGAAACATCTCATACTGAAAAACGTTTCGATGCATATTATTTTGTAGGAAATACACCAACACAAATTTTAGATGGATATTTTAAAGTAACAGGAAATCCAGCATTATTCCCAGAAAATTCATTCTATATGGGACATTTAAACTGCTATAACCGTGATGAGTGGACACCAAATGGAAATACACCATTAGAAACAGTTCATGACAAAAATAAATATAAAGAAACAAATAATAAGGGACAAATTAAAAATGGTGGTGTTCTTGAAACATTAAATGGAGAAGGTGGAGAAGATAAATATAAATTTTCTGCTCGAGCAGTTATTGATCAATACGAAAAATATGATATGCCAATGGGATGGTTTTTACCAAATGATGGTTATGGATGTGGATATGGTCAAAGTGATACTAATTTAGATGATAACGTTGATAATTTGAAACAATTTACGAATTATGCACAGCAAAAAGGAGTAAATACTGGACTTTGGACACAGAGCAACTTAACTCCAAATCCATCAGAACCAATTCATTTACAAAGAGATTTTAAAAAAGAAGTTAAGAATGGTGGAATTCGTACATTAAAAACAGATGTTGCTTGGGTTGGTTCAGGATATTCATTTGGTTTAAATGGCATTAAAACTGCTTATGATATTATTTCTGAAACAAAAGATCGTCCAACTATCGTTACATTAGATGGATGGGGAGGTACGCAACGTTATGGCGGTATCTGGACTGGAGACCAAACGGGTGGTAACTGGGAATACATTCGATTCCATATTCCAACATATATTGGACAAAGCTTGAGTGGTAACCCTAACGTTTCTAGTGATGTGGACGGAATTTTTGGTGGTGATGCTTTAATTCAAACACGTGATATTCAATGGAAATCATTCACAACAATGATGCTTGATATGGATGGATGGGGAAGTTATCCTAAAAAACCATATGTATTTGGAGAAGATATAACATCAATCAATCGTATGTACTTAAAACTTCGTGCACAATTGATGCCATATATTTATTCAACTGCTTATACTTCAGCAAACTTAGGTAGTGGAGAGGAAAAAGGAAAACCACAAGTACGTGCAATGTTCTTGGAATTCCCAAATGATCCTAATACATATGGAAAAAATGTACAGTATCAATTTATGATGGGGAAAAACTTATTAGTAGCTCCTGTTTACCAAAATACGGCAATGCAAAAAAATGGTGATGATGTTCGTAATGGAATTTATTTACCAGATGAAAAACAAGTATGGATTGATTACTTTACTGGAAAACAATATCAAGGTGGAAAAACATTAAATAATTTTGATGCTCCAATTTGGAAACTTCCATTATTTGTAAAGAATGGTGCAATTCTTCCAATGTATGAAGAAAATAATAACGCAATGCCAAAAACATCCACAAATAAAAAGGGTTTAGACAAAACAAAACGTATTGTTGAATTTTATCCAGATGCTACAAAAGCACAAACAGATTATACATTATATGAAGATGATGGAAAATCAATTGATAATACAAATATTGAACAACCAACATATAGTTCAGCTGTAACAACACATTTTACAAGTAAAGTTGCAAATGGTAATGCAGTATTAACTGCAGAAAAGAGCAATGGTACATATACTGGATATGATTCCAATAGAGATACAACATTTGTCGTTAATGTTTCTAAAGAACCAACCGATATTAGTGCTAAGATTGGTTCAAAAACTTTAGATAAATCTAAATTTAAAGTAGTTAATTCACAAGAAGAATTTGATAAAGCTACTGGAAATGTATATTTCTATAATGCAAAACCAAACTTAAATAAATATGCAACAAAGGATTCTGAGTTTGCGAAAAAAGAAATCGCTACAACTCCTAAATTATTTGTTAAATTCGAAAAAACAGATGTTAACAATAATGCTATTGAATTAACAGTAAAAGGATTTGAAAATGATGGAAAAATCGATAAAAACGAAGTGAACAAAAATTTAAGTTCACCTACAGGATTAGCTGCTAAAGAAGATACCATTACTCCAACTAGTATTAAATTAACATGGAATAAAGTTGAAAATGCAACTGGATATGAATTAGAGACAGATGGTGTAATTCAAACTGGAATTAATGCGACTGAGTTTAATCATGTAGATTTAAATTATCATTCGAAACATACGTATCGTATTCGTGCTATAAATAAAGATGGACATTCTGCATGGAGTCAACCATTACAAGCACAAAGTGCTCTTGATCCATATCGAAATGTTCCAAAAAATATTGAATTGAAATGGAGTCACGGAGATCAATGGGGAGCATTAAAAAACGCATTAGATTTCGACTATAATACAATGTTCCATTCAACAGATAATGCAATTGGTAAAGATTTCATTATGGATATGAAGAAAGTATATCAAATGGATCGTTTTGAATATACTCCACGTCAAGATAATAAAGGTAATGGAACTGTTAAGAAGATGGACGTTTATACAAGTGTTGATGGAAATAAATGGGAATTGGCATGGGATTCTTCAAAACATGATGCTTGGACGTATAGTACTAATCCAGCAGAAAGAGATACGAAAACAATCGAATTTAAAGGTAAAAAAGCAAGATATATTAAATTGGTTGTAAGAGATTCTGTTGGCGGATTCTTCTCAGCAGCAGAATTGCAACCATATATTGTAGATGGAACAACAGGAATCGTTCCAGGAGATACTAATAATGATGGTGTTGTTGATGTGAATGATTTAACGCAAATTGAAAACTATGTAGGTCTTGAAAAAGGAGATGCCACTTGGGATCAAGTACAAAGTTCAGATTGGAATGATGATGGGTATTACGATGCCTATGATATTGCATATACAACTACTCGTTTGAATGGAGGTATTTCTAAAAAATCCGGAAATCCAGAAGGTACGGTAAAATTAGTTGCGGATAAAAATCATGTAAAAGCTGGCGAGTCTGTAACCATTGATTTATATGGTGTAGGTATGAAAAATGTATATGCATTTGGATTAAAATTACCATATAATAGTGAAGATTTTAAATACAACAAAGCAATGCCATCTCTTGCAACGTTAAATATGAAACAATTTGCATTTGATCGTGAAGCTATGAAAACGGAAAATAGTAAAGGAAATCGAAATGCAAACCTTGTATTTACAAATGTAGGAGATCAAAGTTTAATACAGGGTACACAATCTTTAGGTACCGTAAGTTTTACAGCAAATAAAGATATGGATATTACGGATCAAACCTTTGCAGCAGCACAAATGATGTTTGTTGGAAATAATAATTCTCAATTTAATACGGATACTCAATTAGAAGAGCCGACAATACCGAATGTTTCCCGTGTAAAAATTCAATCCAATGAAATGAAAGTTACTGGACAAGATGAAAAAGTATTACAAGCTGGTATGGGAGTAGATAAACTTGTTGATGGAAAATGGGGTACAGATGCAAACCGATTTGAATTTAAATGGGGAAATACAGAAGCAGAGGTACCAGCAAGATTACCATATTATATTAAATTTGAATTTAAAAAAGCACGTAAAGTAGATGAAGTTAAGATTTATTTAAGACATGCTGGAAATGTAATTAATGTAGGTGCTCTAAAAGACTTTGATTTATATGCGATTAATGGAGGAAAAGAGGAATTAATTAACTCATATTCTATTACAAAATTAGATGCGGATGGTTCGTATACAATAAAATTTAATTCACCAAAAACAGTAGATGGTTTTAAATTAAATGCAAAAACATCTCAAGCAGGACAAAAATTTAAATTAAATATTGATGAAGTGGAATTTTATGAAAATTCAGAAAAAGCAGTGGAAGACGTCGTATTAGATGAAAAGAATCCAAAAGAACTTTACATTGGTCGTATTGTAGACTTTACTGCTAAAGTAACTCCAGATGATGCTACAAATAAATATTATGAAGTAACAAGCAGTGATCCTGATACAATTGAAGTTATTAAAACAGTTGGTACTGATGGAGTACATTATGCATTGAAAGGTCGCAAAGCTGGTGTTGCTAATATTACTGTAACTTCTAAAGGTCATACAAGTGCAGGAAAAGCAGTAAGCAAAACTACTGAAGTAAAAGTAGTAGATCGAATCTATTTTGATGATTTAAATACATTGATTGAAGATGCAAAAGAAGCAACAAAATATCCGAATTTATATGTTCCTGCTTCACTAGAAAAATTACAAGCAGAACTTAAGAAAGCAGAAGCATTAAAAACAAAAGAAGGTGTAACACAAGCAGAAGTAAATAATCAAATGGTTGTGTTATATAAAACAATTGCAGAACTTGAATATAAAGGAAGCAATGATGCACAGCCAGATTCAAATCAATTGATTGTAAATAAAGATATGAAAGTAGAAGCATCAACATTTGCTGCAGAAAGTCCTGTTAAAAATGTAATTGATGGAAATATAAATACATTCTGGCATTCAAATTATAGTGATAACAAAGTATTGCCAGAACATATTACGGTAGATTTAGGAGCATCTTATCAATTATCGCAAGTAAATTACCTTCCTAGACAAGATGGTTCTCATAATGGAGATATCACGAAATATAAAGTTGAAATTAGTAAAGATGGTAAAAACTTTATACCAGTAGTAATTGGAACATTCGCAAATGATGGTAATTCAATTTTAGATAGAAATGAATATAAGAAAGTTAAATTTGATAAAACAGAAGGAAGATTTGTGAGATTTACAGCATTAGAATCTTTGGGCGATTCTGTTAATGCGTATGCTTCTGCAGCAGAACTTCAATTCTTTGGAGTAAAAGCAGGGGAACAAATTAGTGCTGAAGATATCGTTCTTGACGTAACTGAAATTACAGGAATGAAACCAGGTCAGACTAAGAAAATAAATGCTTCAATTAAACCAATGGAATCAACAGATACATTGACATGGACATCAAGTGATCCAAAAGTTGCAACTGTAGATGCACAGGGAAATGTTACAGCTGTTGCAGCAGGAGAAGCTACAATTACAGTATCTGCTAATGCAAATGTTAAAAAAGATATTAAAGTAACTGTTGAAGCACCAGAAAAAGATAATTTAACAGCATTAATTGAAGAAGCAAAACATATAAAATATACGAATGAAGCAATTCAAAATGCATTAAATGAAGCAATTCAAAAAGCAGAAAAAGCAGTTGGTGCAGATAAAGAAACAGTACAAAATGCATATTATGAATTGGCAGGAACGATGTCTGAATTAGAAATAATCAAAAAGGATTTAGAAGCAGTTACATCATATGCAAATATTGATTTAAGTAAATATGAAGACAATAAAGCAAAAACGGAATACAAAGAGCTAATTAAACAAGTTTCAGAATATGCAAAAGATCCAGTTAAAAATAAACAAGAAATTTCTAAATTACGTAAAGAATTAGATAAGAAATATAAAGAACTAGTTGAATTGCAATTGGATCAATTAACAAAAGCTATTGAATTAGCTAAAAAAGTTGATTTAAATGCATATGTTGATGATGCAGCTAAAGAAGAATTTGTTAATACGTTAAAAGTTGCACAAACTTTAAAACCAAAAACAAATGCAGAAATTGATTCAATGGTTGATAAGCTAAGTTCTTCATTAAAGAAATTATCTGTAAAAGCAACAGATGCTCAAATGGATAGTATGAAAGATTTACAAAGCAAATTAGAAGCTATGAAGAAAGAAAATTTCTCTGCTGAAAATAAAGAAAAGATTAATCAAGCACTGAAAGATGTTGAAGCTGCAATCAAAGATAATAACTTATCACAAGAAGATGCAGATAAATTAATCCGTCAGTTAGAAGAAGTTTTGAAATTAAAACCAGAGGAATCAAATGGTGAAACAAATCATAAACCATCAGATAGTAATGGAACAATTGGCGGAAATGACAAACCATCAAATAATGGAAACGATGATACAGTGATTGTAAATCCGTCACAAACACCTGATTCTAATTCTACTACACCTTCAACAGGAGTAGAAACTCAAGCAGGAAAGCTTGCTGGATTTATGTTGATTGGTGGATTGGGAGCTTGGTTAGCTTCTCGTAAAAGAAAAGGAGAACAAAAATAAATATTTATAAATGATAACTTAAGCAAAGCTTACAAAGCTTTGCTTAACGTTTTTTGGAGGGATAGTTATAAAAAAGGTTAAAGTATTTATGGTAATGTGCATTAGTTTATTGCTTATTACAGGATGTCATTCATCTTATGAAAGAAATACCAATGCAGGTGAAGTGAAAACAATTATGCTATCGCAATTGATTGAGAAAATGCAAAATAAAGAATCATTTGCGATTATGTTTACACAAAGTATGTGTGGATATTGTCAAGAATTCGAAGATATATTAACTCAGTACCAAAAAAAGCATGGATTCACTATGTATAATGTGATTTTAGATAATGAACAAGCAACCCCAAATGAAAATTTGAGTATGATAAAACCATATTTTCCTGAATTTAGAGTTACACCTGGAATATTCTATGTAGAAAATGGGAAATGTAAAAGTCATTTAAAAGATCAAGATGGTGTGATTAATGAGAAACTTTTAGATCAATGGGTTATGCAAAATAGAATAGATAAAAAATAAAAAACATTAAAAGTATATCTTTCATAAATACTGCGGAAGTATTATAATTGTTTTTTATTAAATAGATTTTATGAATTGCGTAGGATAGAATAATTCATAACATTTTAGATGTGAGGGTGATGATTATTAGTAGTAGGAAAATAGAATTACTTCTTTATTTATTAGAAGTAAAAAAGAGTACCTATGGTACTTTATCAAATTATTTTGAAGTTAGCAAAAGAACAATTATGAGAGATATTGAGGAATTAATTAATTTAGGGGTTCCCATCGAATCAAAATCAGGAATAGGAGGGGGAGTTTCTCTATCGAGTGAGTATATTTTTAGTAAAATGTTTTTTACAAAAGAGGAAGTAGAAACCTTAATTATTGGACAGTATGTATTAGATAGTATTCGAAAAAATGAAATATCAAATTCATTGATTAAAAAACTAAAGTTTCTACAAACAAATGAAGTAGTCCAAAAAGAAAAAGACTTAAATGAATATTTTCATGTAGAGTTAGTAGATGAAAAAGTAACTTTAAAAAATCCAGTATGCGAAATTATTAATGTAGGCATGGATCGAGGGATATATGTAGATATCATTTGTGATGATAAGTATAGGATTGTTCCATTAGGATATACGTTAAAAAATGATGGAGTGTACTTGTTTTGTACGAATGGAGTTCTCTATTATGAAATTTTTGTTAAGGATATTAAAAAGTCTTACCTTGCTGATAAGAAATTTATTAAAAATGATTATCTTACATATGATATCGTGAAATCGCAAGGTCGAATTATTCGAATGAAAAATGTATAAAAACATGGAAAAGGAATATTATATTTGATTTATACAAATATTTTATTCCTATATCCATGTTTTTTAGTGAAATTTTACTAAAAATATGAAAGGTGACATTATATGTCATTTTTTTTATGTTATCATCTAAATAAAAGTAAGCGTATTCATTAAACGGATTTATGCTTCGAATACAAAGGAAGGAGTTGGTATCTTTAGGAATTCAATGAAGGGATGATTTAGTTTATTGATGTGAAAGGAGATAGTAAAAATGAATAAATTTAAATCTTTCTTTATGTGTATATTGGCAATGGTGATGATGGTATCTATTGTACCTATGCCTATATATGCAAAAAGTAATGAAAATGTTAAATTGGATCGTTATTTGATTCCAAAACCATTAAAATTTTATCAAAAAGAGGGGGTATTTTTATTAACTAAGGATACAAAAATCTTAATTGAATCTAAAGATTCTATTAATCTTGAAGAAATTAAGAAAAATATTGTATCTCCACTATATGAAAAAATAAAAAAGGCAAGTGGATATGATTTAACAGTGATTGAAAATCAGAATTTAGATCAAAATGTTATTAAAATTAAATTAATCGAGGATTCAACATTAAAAGAGGAAGGATACAGATTAAATATTACGTCAGGACAGGTTTTATTAGAAGCTAATCAACCCGCTGGTTTATTTAGAGGATTGCAAACATTACGACAATTATTTCCTTCAGAAATTGAAAAGCAAGCGATTAATAAAGATATCAATTGGGAGTTACCAAATTGTGAAATTATGGATGTACCAAGATTTGATTATCGAAGTACAATGTTAGATATTTCTCGTCATTTCTTTGATAAAAATCAAATTAAACGCCAAATTGATTTAGCTTCTCAATATAAAATTAACAAATTTCATCTTCATCTAAGTGATGATCAAGGATGGCGTTTAGAAATGAAAGGTTCTGTAAATGGAGAACCACTTTCAAAATTGACAACAATTGGAGCTAGTAATTCAGTATCTATAAATGGATATCGACCTGGGTATTTAACACAAGATGATTTTGTTGAAATTGTGAATTATGCAAAAACACATTATGTAGAAATTATACCAGAATTTGATATGCCAGGTCATACATGGGCAGCTTTAGTATCTATGGAGTTATTGAACAGTACACCTGATAAAAAACCTGTTAGTGATAAATTTGATAATACAAAACCTACAGATACTATTGATGTTGGATTTTCTTCATTTGAATGTAATAATGAAAATACATATAAATTTATTGAAGAAGTAATAAAACAAGTAAGTGCTATTTCTCCATCAAAATATATTCATATTGGTGGAGATGAATCACATGTAACTTCAAAAGAGGATTATGCAAAATTTTTTGAGCGTGTTTCAAAAATTGCACAAGACAATCATAAAGTGGCAATTGGTTGGCAAGAATTTGGTAATGTATTGAGTCAAGAAAATAAAAAACATTCGATTGCGCAGTATTGGTTAATTGATGGAAAACCATTTGCTGATGGAATAAAGTATATTCTTTCCCCAGCAGATCATGCATATTTAGATATGAAATATGATTCTTCATCAAAATATGGATTAGATTGGGCAGGGTTGACAAGTGTAAAAAAATCGTATAATTGGGAGCCAACGACATATGGTGATGAATCCCAAATTATTGGTGTTGAAGCACCATTATGGTCTGAAACTGTCGCAAGTCAAGAAGCTTTAGATTATTTAGTATACCCAAGATTGATCAGTATTGCTGAGATTGGATGGTCTGCTAAAGAAGGGCGTTCTTGGGATGATTATAAAGTTCGCCTTAGATCACATGGAAGAAGGTTAGCTTATCAAGGTGTAAAATATTATGAAGATGAGGAAGTGTGGTATCAAACAGATGATGATAAGATTCAAGATTATGAAGATAGCTTGACAGGAGAATTTGATGTTATTTCTCCAAGCAAACGTGGTGCGACTCCAAATAAAAACCAAATGGATTATTACAAAGATGAATTATCCGCATTTATTCATTTTGGTCCAAATACATTTACTGGAAAAGAGTGGGGAAACGGAACTGCAGATGAGATTAAAGCATTTGATCCTACAGAATTGAACACAGATCAATGGGTAAAGGCTTTAAAAGATGCAGGGTTTAAAAAAGTGATTGTAACTGCAAAACATCATGATGGATTCCAATTATGGCCGAGTCAACATTCTGATAAAAATGTAAAAACTTCAGGTTTTGCTGATCGAGTTGGGAAAGATAAAGTGGATATCCTAGAAATGCTATCAAATTCATGTACAAAAATGGATATGGATATGGGATTATATGTATCTCCATGGGATATGTCAGAATCTTCTTATGGACAACCTGTAGAAATCTTGAATGAAAAAGATGAAGTTGTAATGAAATTAGATGAAAATGGAAATATTGTAGAAGGTACAGATAAAACAAAAGTTGGAGATGTATTTTGGGGAAAAGTAAGACCATTAAAAGAGGAAGACAAAAATGGTGATTATAATGAATTTTATCTAAAACAATTAAAGGAAATATTAGAAAATCCCAAATATGGAAGAAATGGACGTTTTACTGAAATATGGATGGATGGAGCTAAAAATGATGTAAGATATCAAGAGTATGATTTAAAACAATGGTGGGATTTATGTCGTAAATTAGAACCTAATGTATTGATTTTTAATAATATTGGAAATGATGTTCGTTGGATTGGAAATGAAAATGGTCATTCTTATGATCCGATTTGGGGACCAGTTAGTAAAGAAAAGTTGTGGAATGACTATAATTTAGGATGTAATGCCAAACCAAATAGTGCTCATCCAAGTAAACTTCGTATTGTAAATAATACAGATCATAGAACAGGTAAAAATTTCAAAACATGGACATATGCAGATAGCTATGAAGATGGGGCATATTTGCAAAAGGGAGATCCAAATGGAAATTTATGGAGTATGCCAGAATCGGATTCTTCTATTATTGGTGGATGGTTTTGGAGTCAACGTGCGCCTCAATCAGGAAAGGAATTGGCAGAAAAATATTTCCAAAGTGTGGGAAATTCAGCACCAATGTTATTGAATACACCTCCAAATAGAAAAGGATTATTAGAAGAAAGTTACATTCATTCATTAACTGAATTTAGAAGTATTTTAGATCATACATTTAAAACAAATGTTGCAAAAAATGCGAAGGCAATTGCAAGTTCAACTTATAAGAATTCACCAACATATAAAGCTAGTAATGTAACAAATGGGGATTATGATAGTTATTGGGCTGCAGATGAACAAACAACAGGAAATCAACAAATTACAGTTTTCTTAGATGGTGTGCAACAGTTTGATTTAATCGATATTAAAGAATATATTCCATTAGGACAAAATGTTTCTGATTATGAAGTTGAAGTAAGAGTAAATGGAAAATGGAATTCATTTGGAAAAACAGAAAGTACAAAAAAATCGAAAAAAACAATTGGATATCGTAGTATTTTACGTGATAATACTGTAAATGCAGATGCTATAAGATTAACTATTAAAAATTCATATGGAAGTGTTAAAATTAGTGAAATTGGTGCATATAAAATGGATGAAAGAATTGAATTTACGAAAGGTGCAACTGTCATACCACAAGGAATAAAAGATAACTTTATTCCAGCACATTCGGCTAAAAGAACTGGAAATTGGGATTTAAATGATAGTGACACAGTTAGAGTAAATAGTATGACTACCAATGACCCTAATGCAACAGCTACATATACGTTTACTGGTTCTCGTTTCTTCTTATCATCTAGATATTCATATAATTTTGGAGCTATGATGGTATCTGTTGATAATGGACCAGAATTTGAAGTAAATTTAAATGATCCAGTATGCACAATTAGTAGTATTGTATATTATTCAGACACACTGTCTCAAGCAGAACATACGGTAAGAATACGACCAATTACAAAAAATGGAAAAAATTGGATTGCTTCTGATGGTTTATTCTTCTTGAATAATAATGAAGCAGGTATGTTTGAAGTTGAAAAAACAAAATTAGAAGTAACGGAATCAAAAAGTTCACAACTTGTTATTTATCGTAAAGGTGGAAGTAAAGGAGAGGCAAGGGTTCGTGTATCAACAAAACCAGGAAGTGCTGTACACGGAAGACATTATAAAGATGTAAATGAAATAGTTACATTTAAAAACGGAGAAATTAAAAAGGTTGTAGAATTACCAACAGTAGATAATGCAGAACAAACAGGAACATTAAATTATAGTGTTGAATTAAGTGAAGCACAAAATGCCATATTAGGATTTGATACAAAAGCAACAATTGATATTTTAGATAATGAAGTAAATACAACGCAATTAGAAGAGAAAATAAAGGAAGCCTCAAGTTTAAATAAAGAAGATTATGAAAATGAAATATGGGAACAATTACAAAATATTATAAAAGAAGCAACTGAATTCTTAAAACAGGAAAATATAAATCAGAAAGATGTTGATGATTATTGTATATATTTTGATAATGAAATGAAATATATTCGAAAAAAAGGAACTTACACAGTTATAAAATTGGATAAAGAAACTTCCCTTGAAGCAGAGGATTGTGAGCTACATAATGGAGCAACAGTCTATAAAAAAGATAGTGAGCCTGAAGCATGGAAAAATTTAAGTGGAATAGGAATGGTTGGAGATATTAATGAAAATGGACATATAACTGCATGGGTATATTTCCCTAAAGCTGGGAATTATGAACTTAATATTCAATATTATGCTGGTGCAGAAAATCAAGTTCATTTTACAAATAGAAAAACTAACGATGAAGCGATAGAAAGCATTTTAAATGTACCTGTTGGATTGCCTGGAAATACAGAAACCGTAATTAAAGTGAATAAACCAGGACTACAAGGAATTACATTTATCAAAAAAAGCGATGTAGAAAAAGATCATGCAAATTTAGATAAATTAACTTTTACATATCAAAAATCTGATGAAGAAAAACTAGTTTTATCAACAAATAGTATAAATTTGGAATGTGATCAAAACCAAATTATTAACGCAACAATTCAGCCAGAAAACTCCTCACATAAAAAAATTATTTGGAGTAGTGCGAATGAAAAAGTAGCAACAGTTACAAAAGATGGAGTAGTGCAAGCAAAGGGACGTGGAGAAACAACGATTACAGCAGTTATAGAAGGAACTGAAATTAATGCAACATGTAAAGTAAAAGTTAGTGTGAATACAAAAGAATTGGAAGCAAAAATCAAAGAAGCCCATAAAATAAATAAAGACCAGTATACAAAAGATTCATATAATAACTTGTTAACAAGCATTGAACAAGCAAAACAAGTATTAAATAAACAATATTTAACAACTGCGGATGTAAAAAAAGAAATCCATACACTAAAGAATTCAATAGAAAATTTAGTTCATAGAGGAAACACAGACGAATTATATAAAGTTGTTGAAGCAAATCAAAATAGAAAAAAAGAAGACTATAAAGTTACACAAGAACAATGGAATCAATTTGTAGCTGCACTTGAACAAGCTAAAATAATCATAAAAGATAATAGTAATGTATCCCAAAAAGAGGTAGATCAAGTCAAAGCTGAACTAGAAGAAGCAATCAAAGGATTAAGAGCAAATAAAGAAGCATTAGAATCTGAAATTGCAAAGGCACCAACAGAAGAATGGAAATATACAAAAGAAAGTTGGGAAGCATATCAAAAAGTATTAGAAGAAGCAAAGAAATTAG
>JARHZK010000060.1 GCA_029258245.1 Longicatena sp.
AAATACACATGTGTCAGATTGCTGAAAAACCATTTTGTGAAGATATGATTAATTTGATGACAGAATGTGCAAATCATAATGCTTTAAGTTAAGGAATCGTTGGTAAATCTATCAATAAATTTTTGAATAGATTTACCACTTTTTTATATCAAAAGATTTTGGAAGTGTCAGAGAGTATAAAAAAGGTTGTAATGAATTAGAGTGGTTTCCAATAAACAGAAACATACTATAGAGGTTTAAGTTGAATATTATAAAAATATTGCAATTGTTACAAACTTTTAATGAATATTTTTTACTATTAATATACAGATAATAATAACCCATAAAATAGACCATATTAACTTCGATGATTTATATTCTTTATTTTTTATACTGATGTATATAGTGAATATGGAATTTAAAAATATAATTGGTAATATTCCATAAGCATATATATTAAAATAATCATTAAAAAATAGATTTACCACAAATGCAAGACCAATGAGTACATTTGTTATAGAATTTAATTTATTTATCATAGATTTTCTCTTATTTCATTGTAAAGTTATTAAGTATATTTAAAGTATATCTTGAATAATATAATAAGTGAAGATTTTAAGATGATTGAAGTATATATTTATGTTAACAAATATACATATTCTTATAGCTAAAACTATAAGAGAAGATAATATATTTAGTATTGTAATAGTAGTATATAATACGCTTATAAATGGCAATGAGAAATGCATTAAAAATGCTCATTTAAAATTCCACAGTTTTGTTTGAATTTAATTTATCTTTAATGTGATTTTCTTGACAAAAAGATGAGTACACAGTAAAATAACAGTGTTATTGATAACACTGTTATTTTAAAAAAGGGGAGGTTCGATAGATGGCTGTAAAAAATCATGCACTAGATCAAAGGATTCTTGAATCTGCAACTCTTGAGTTTCTTGAATTTGGATTTCAAAATGCATCCCTTCGTCGTATTGCACAACGTGCGAAATTGAGTACGGGAGCACTCTATACAAGATATAAGAGTAAGGATGCATTGTTTTGTTCTATTGTTGATGATATTCTTTCAAAGATTCATGAGGAGTTTGAACCAATTCGTAAAAAGTATATGGATGCACAAAAGAATTATAGTGTAGAAACCGTTTTAGAAGCAATTCGACAAGAAGAGAGTGTGTATCAAAATTTATTATTAAACTATTATGATCAATGTATACTCTTTTTTTGTAAAAGTGATGGTAGTTCTTTACAGCTTCAAATAGAAGAGTTTATGGCTTATAAAGCTAAGGAAACAGTTTCTTATTTAGAGAATATTTCAAATCATAAAGTAGATACAAATAGTATTGAAATTCTTTTGTCACAACAATTTTATTGTTATCGATTCATCCTTGAAAAGAATTTAGGTAGTGAAAATACGATTCAATGCATTGCTATGGTGCAAAGGTTTCAGGAAGCAGGGTGGAAAGAATTATTGAATGCAATTATAAAAAATAAGGAATGATGATATATCGTAGTCAAATGACTGCGATATATTATTAAAAACAAAGTTAGTTAAAACTAACTATAAGAATGAAGTTTATGTTTATTGTTTTGAAGCAGGAGGTAAGAATGGAAAAAGAAAAAAATAGAAAACCGTCTTTTTTTAAAGAATTAGGGGAGTTTATGAAACCATATAAAATAAAATATATACTTTCTATGTTAATAAGTATGATTAGTGTGAGTGCAAGTATTTGTGCGTATGGTTTTGTAGGAAAGATTATATCGTTGCTATTTATGGAACAAACTTCTTTTCGAAAGATTATGTTCCTTGCTTTTGCTGCATGTATATGTAAAGTATTGAATGCTTTATTGCTTAATATTTCAACTTGGATTTCTCACAATGCTGCATATGCTACACTTCGAGATATTCGAGAGGCGTTATCGGAAAAATTATTGCGACTTCCAATGGGGTATTTTGAAGAAAATGGAAGTGGAAGACTAAAAGCAATGCTTGTAGATCATGTGGAGGGTATGGAAAAGACATTGGCACATGTATTACCAGAACTTACTGCCAATCTTTTAGCACCATTATTATGCATTATATGGATGTTTTTTTTGGATTGGAGACTTTCACTTGTTGTATGCATTTGGTTATTTATTGGATTTTCTGTTACGGGCGGTATGATGAAAGATTATTCTGTTAAATATGAAGGTCAAATTCAAGCGTTTAAAGCTATGAATCAAGCGGTTGTGGAATATGTGAATGGAATTGAGGTTATTAAGAATTTTGGACAAATCGATATGTGTTATCAAAAATATCAAGATGCGGTTTATACGCATGCAAAGTACAATGTAAATTGGCAAAAAGAAACGCAAAAGTATGCCTCTATGGGTATGGCAATTGCTCCTTTTTCAATTTTTCCAATATTAATTGTGGGATTGATTTTTTATTCTTTTCACATGATTGAAGTGGAATCTTTGTTTATGATTGCGCTTCTTTCCTTTGGGATATTTGGACCATTGATGAATGCTATGGGGTATTTTGATCAATTGGCGGCAATGGGTACGAATGCTAATGAAATCAAATATATATTGGATTATCCTGAGTTAAAACGTGGAGAAGGAGCAACAGTACAAAATCTAGACATTCGTTTTCATAATGTGAATTTCTCTTATCAAAATGGAAAAAAAGCGTTGCAAAATGTTTCGTTGCATATTCCACAAGGAAGTATGTTAGCTCTTGTTGGTCCTTCTGGTAGTGGGAAATCGACAGTAGCTAAATTATTAGCAGGATTTTGGGATATCGATGAAGGAAGTATTCAAATTGGTGAAAAACAAATGCAAGATTTTACACAGGAACAGTTAAATGCATTGATTTCTTATGTCGATCAGGATACTTATCTTTTTGATGAAACAATCGAGGAAAATCTTCGTGTGGGAAATGTAAAAGCTTGTTTTGATGACATACGAAATACTGCGAAAGCTGCTTGCTGTGATGATTTTATATGCTCACTTCCAGATGGATATCAAACAAAGGTTGGACAAGCGGGTGCAAAACTTTCTGGTGGAGAACGACAACGGATTGCAATTGTTCGTGCCATGTTGAAACATGCACCAATAATGATTTTGGATGAAGCAACAGCAAGTACGGATCCAGAGAATGAAGCGATGATTCAAAATGCTTTATATGCAGCAGCAAAAGGAAAAACACTTATTATGGTTGCCCATCGATTATCTACCGTTGTGAATGCAGATCAAATCGTTTTTATGAAGGATGGACAAGTAAAAGAAATTGGAACACATCAAGAATTGTTACAGAATTGTTTAGAATATAGAAATATGTGGGAATTATCGGAGGTGGATGCAAATGATTAAAACATTTCAAAGAATATGGGAATTAAGCGAAAAGCGACATAAGAATTTCATTTGTGCCTTGATTTTATCTTTGCTTCGTTCGATTGTTGGAATTACGCAATTGATCGCAATTTTACTTGCAGTAAAAATTATTGTTGGAGATATCGATTTTTATTCAGGTATGATAGAAATTGCAATACTTACAGGAATTTGTATAATTGGTAATTTCTGTACGAGTTATTTTGAACAAATCCATACATTGAAGTGTGGGTTTTATATGATTGCAGATCAGCGTGTATCTATTGCGAATCATTTGCGAAAATTACCATTAGGATATTTTGATGAAGCCTCTTCTGGAAAAATTTGTACTTCTTTAACAACAACGCTTTCCAATGTGGAAACGGCTGCAACGATGGTAATGATTAGCGTTGTTTCTGGTTTATTTAGTACATTTAGCTTATTTTTATTTATGTTGTTTTATGATTGGAGAATTGCCATCGTAACTGGAGTAGGGATGATATGCTATTTGATAATTATTAATTATCAAATGAAGCTTTCTAGAAAATATGCACCCATGTTACAAAAGACTCAAAATCATTTATCAGCAACAACATTTTCTTTTTTACAAGGTATAAAAGTAATAAAGTCATTTTCTTTTGAAAATGGGAATAAGGAAATGAAAGATGCGATTGTTAAGAGTTGTGATGCAAATATTGATCTTACTGCAAAATCAATGCCATCACAGTTTATTGCAAATATTTGTATTGCAATTTTTGAATCTATAATTTTATTATTATCAATCTATCGTTGCTTTACAGATGGAACGATAGATTATATCAAACTTTTTGTGCTTTTAATGTATAGCTTTATGGTCTACGCTTCTTTCAATCAAGCGGGTTCTATGCTTTCTATGATTGGATTGTTAGATTCTAGTTTAAGTGAAATTGAAGAAATTAAGAATGAGGAACAGATGAAACAAGAATATCCAAATCAAAAAGCCGTTTCGAATCAGATTGTACTAGACCATGTGTGTTTTGCTTACGGAGAAAATGAAGTTTTACACGATATTTCACTAACCATACAGCCCAATACGCTTACTGCATTAATTGGTCCTTCTGGGTCTGGCAAAACGACATTATGCGAGTTAATTCCAAGATTTCGTGATGTATCTAAGGGAAAAATAACCATTGGTGGTGCAGATCTTCGGTTTATGAAAGAAGAAGAGTTAATGAAAAAAATTAGTATGGTTTTCCAACAGGTATATTTATTTGAAGATACGATATTGAATAATATACGATTTGCAAAACCCAATGCAACTTTAGAAGAAGTACGTAAGGCAGCTAAAGCTGCTTACTGTGATGATTTTATTATGGCACTTCCAGATGGATATAATACGCTTATTAAAGAGGGAGGAAATACTCTTTCTGGAGGAGAAAAGCAACGAATTTCAATTGCTAGAGCTATTTTAAAAGATGCTCCTATTGTACTTTTGGATGAAGCAACAAGTGCTTTAGATGCAGAAAATGAGCATGAAATTCTTGCAGCAATTCATCAATTAACAAAAAATAAAACAGTTCTTATGATTGCCCATCGAATCGCAACAGTGCAAAAGGCAGATTGTATTCTTGTATTAAAAAATGGTAGAATTATTCAAAAAGGAACACATAAAGAATTAGAGAATAAACCAGGATTATACAAAGATTTTCTATTATCTAGAAAAAAAGCAAAGGAATGGAAGATGCATATATAGGAATAAAAATTTTAAAAAAAAGATGTATATCCTCTTACTGAAAAATCTGTAGGAGGATATTTTTATATGTAGAAGAATATTTCATAAATAAAATTTGAAATAAAAAAAGGATTGTATACTGGTATATACATCATAGTTTAAGTAAAAAAAATATAAAATTACTTAAAAAGTGCAAACGAAGGAATGAAAATTACAAACATAAAATGTAGAAATATTCTATACTTTATATGTAAGCGTTAACACAAAAAGGAGAAGGTGATATTTTTAAATATAGTATAGAATAATTCGAATAGAATATACATGCATAAAATAGAAAGGAATGAGAATATGTATCTAAAAAAATTTTTTAACACAATTCTTTCGTTACTAATGTGTTGCACAGTACTTCCTTTTTCACACCTTTATGCAACATCAAATGAAACTGTTGATGATACAAAAGATGCGTCGATAACTACTGTAAATTTTAACGAAAGTAACAAAGGAACAGGGATGAATCAAATTTCATTTCAAGGGGAATGGATGTATGAACATGGAGTTGCAAATGAGTATGAGAAAGATGGATTTTATTTAAAAAATTATAATACTTTAAGTAAAGAAAATGGATTTGATATTCAATTTGAAGGAAATAAAATTGAAGTTTATGGAATTAAAGAGGATAAAAGTTCAATTTTAAGTGTGAGTGTGGATGAAACTTCGAAGGGAGAATTTGATTGTTATAGCGCAGATAAAAAGCATCAGCAAAATATGATTAGTGTTGATGGATTGAAAGATGGAAAACATACGTTGCATGTTCGTACAACTGGAAAAAATGGACAGTCTAAAGGGTATGCAGCTTATGTAGATTTTATTAAAGTTTATAAAAATAAAGGAGAAAAAATTAAATCTTATACCTTAGAAAAAGGAAAAGATTTTGTAATTCCATTTGAAAATCCAGAAGCTTATACTTGGACAAGTAATACACCATCCGTTACCATTAAAAATGGTGTAGTAAGTGCAAAATCAAATGGTAAAGCAACTATTACTGCTCAAAAAGAGAATGAAAAATATGTATATGATATTACGGTAGTTCCTGAAATTCAACATAATGATGAAACATATGATTTTACTAAAATTAATGATGGAACAACTGGAAATCAATTAAATCAATTTCATTTTAGTAATGGATGGGGTACGGATTCCAATATAAATACACTGTATCAAAAAGATGGACATTGGACAGCTCAAAAAGAAAATGTATTCAATTGTTTTTATGAATTAAAATTCATGGGAGAAAAAATTTCTATTTATGGGAATAAAGAACCTGTATTAGGAATTGCAGAAGTTTACATCGATGACGAATACATGGGATTCATTGATATGTATGCAAATGAAAAAAAATATCAGCAATTACATTTTGAATCTCCATTATTAGATGCAAATAAACAACATACATTAAAAGTCAAAATGACTGGGAATAAAAATAGTAAAGCAAGTGGTGTTGAAGGTTACGTTGATTATGTAGAAGTTGTTAAAAAGAATGTTGCAGTATATCCAACAGCAATTCAATTACCAGAAAATTTGTCATTAGAAGTTGGTGCTGCAAAAGATATGAATATTACTTTTACTCCAGAAAATACAAATCGTAGAAATGTTACGTGGGAAATTGAAGATAAAACTATTTTAACAGCAGATGGAACAAAATTAATTGCTAAGGCAAAAGGTTCAACAAGTGTAAAAGCAATTGGAAAAGATGCAAATGGAAATAGAGTCGTTTCAAATGTATGTAATGTAACAGTAAAAGATGGGAATACATATTTCCATGGCAGCTATGGAACAACGAATAAAACATATTTTTTAAATATGTATAAAGAATTAATGAATGCTGAACCGGTAATGAATAATACCGTAACTGGATGGAAAAAAGATCGAGTATATTCAGAAATTGTATTACTAACAAAAAATCAAGCATTTGATGACTTACAAGTAGAAGCTAGTCATTTTAAAAATAAGGATCAAGTTATCGCAAGCAATTATATTAAGCCAAGCTTTTTAAAATATACCAAAGCTGCTCAAAATGGACCAGCTGGTGCGAATGGAACAATGACACCAGATGTTATATATGGAAATAAGATGAGTGTTAACGCAAATACAGTAGTTCCAATATGGGTAGAAATGAATATTCCTGAACATGTACAAGCAGGAACATATACTGGAAAAATAATAGTGAAGGATAATAAAGGAAAAGAATTGATTTCTTTTAATCAAAGTATAGAAGTTTTAGATATTGTACAACCTTCCGTGACAGAAAAAGGTAGTTATTATTTAGAGTTATGGAATTATGTACAAAGTTCAGCACGTTATTATAATGTAGAACTATTATCACCAAAGCATTTAGAAATTTTAAAACCACATTTACAACAATATAAAGAAAATGCAGGAAAAACGGTAATGGCTACGATTTGTGAGGAACCTTGGAATCATCAAACCTATGATGATTCACCATCTATGGTGAAATGGACAAAGAAAGCAAATGGGAAATTTGAATTTGATTATACATTGTTTGATCGATATGCAAATTTTGTATTTGATAATGATTTAGCTGAAAACATTAGTTGTTACTCTATTATTCCTTGGGAAAATCGTATTATTTATTTTGATGAAACAGCAAATAAACAAGTAGAAAAACGATATCATGTAGGATCAAAAGAATGGACCGATGCATGGACACAATTTTTAACTGACTTTACGAAACATCTAGATTCTAAAAATTGGTTTGATCATGTATGGATGGCAATGGATGAACGTGGTAAATCCGATATGCAACATGCAATTAATTTAATCAATTCAATTAAAAATAAAGATCAACACAGTTTTAAAATATCAGGTGCGTTTAACCAAGTTATTGGGGATATTTGGGAGCAAATGTACCATGTATCACCAAACATTAATAGTGTATTAAACTATGGTGCAGATCGTTTCCGTGCATTAGCAGATGAACGTAAAAAAGAAGGATTGATTACTACAATGTATACATGTACAGGAAATCGACCTAATTTATATAATCTTTATGATCCGTGTGAAGCAGCATGGACGATTTGGATGGGGGAAAATTTACATACCGATGGATATATGCGATGGGCATATGATGCATGGGTAGCAGATCCGTTAAATGATGCATCTCATAGTAGATTTGAAACTGGTGATGTTCAAATGGTATATCCAGGAGATAAAGATGATTTAACAAAAGGAAAAGTTCCTGTGACACGTTCTGCACCAAGAACAGAAAGATTGTATGAAGCAATTCGAGATGTTCAAAAACTTCGTTATTTAAAAGAAATGAATCCAAGTATGAGTCATGATATTGATGCTTTTGTAGCAAGTGTGAAAAATTTTAACGGTAGTGCAGATACAGTTGCAATTGCAAAAGAAATGGATCGTGTAAAAAAAGGTGTTATGGATTTAACAAGAGTATATTTAAATGGAAATAAATTAGATAATACCGCAACAGATGCAACATTGCAAAATGGAACAGAAAATGATGAAAGATTATTTGTAAATGATGGTAATTTAAAAACCGCATGGAGTGCAAATGCAATAACAAAGGACGTATATGCAGAGTACAAGTTTAAAGATTTGAAAGATATTAATAAATTACGTTTATATTTAAATAAAAAGGATACTTGTGCAGATATAGATTTATATGTAATTGATGAAAAAGAACGTCGTATTCCAGTTGATGAATTTACACTAGTATCTAATGTAACGGAGATGGAAAAACAATATCAAGTATATGAAGTTCCATATATTGGTCTTGCGAAAGGATTTGAAATAAAAGTAAACAAAGGATCTAAAGTCAATATCCATGAATTAATGACGTTTGAAAATAATCCAATGTTAGATAAAAAACAAATGAAGATTGTAGCAAGTTCTCAAGAAACAGAATCAGAAGATGGAAAAGCATCCAATATGATTGATGGAAATAATGGTTCAATTTGGCATTCTAAATATACAAATGGTATTGATTCAGTTCCGTTTACTATTACATTGGATCTTGGAAAAGTTATCGCATTAGATAAAATTGATTTTTTACCAAGACAGGCTGGAAATAATGGAATTATTACAAAATATGATCTAAATATTGCGGAAACCGAAAATAACTACAGAAGTTATAAGGCAGATGGTGTTTGGGCAGAGGATAGTACTGTTAAAACAGTGGATTTCAAAGGAGAAAAAGCACGTTATATACAATTGATTGTAAAAGAAGCAAAGGGAAATTTTGGAAGCTTAGCTGAAATAACGGTATATGAAAAATCTTTAAATTCTGAAGAATACAATATTCAACGTGCAATCAAGGCTGTTGAAAAAGCTGAAAAGACACTTGCAAGCAAAGATATCGAAAAAGCAAAATTTATGGTTGATTTATTGGAAAAATCAAGTATGAAAGATGAATTGATTAGTCGTTTAAGTAAATTAGAAAAATTAGATAAAACAAATTTACAAGAATTGTATGATAAATTAAATTCTTATCATGAAAATGACTATACAGTTTCTACTTGGAAAGTGTTTGATTTAGCTATGGCAAAAGCTCACGAAGTATTAGAAGCAGCAACAACACAAGATGAAATTGATAATGCGTACGAATCATTAAAGAAAGCAAATCAACAGTTAGTGAGACGTGGAGATGTATCTAGTTTAAATGCATTAGTTCAGGATAACGATAATCGTAAAAAAGATGAGTATAACGTTAGTGATGAACAATGGAATATGTTTATTGAAGCGTTAGAAAATGCAAAGACAATTGTAAAAGATCCTAGTGATTCTTCACAAAAAGAGGTAGATTTTGCAAGAGTAGAGTTAGAAAAAGCTATTAAAGTTTTAAATGAAAATAAAATTCATACCGATGCATTAATCCCAATGGAACCAGCTGAAAAAGTTATTCCTATGACGCCATTAAAACCCGCTACATCAATGGATACAGCGAAAGAAAATGGAGAGAATAACCAACATCCATCCACAGGAGTATCAAATAGTATGGCAATCTTGTGGACAATGGTATTAGGGGTAGGGGCAATGGTTGTTATCTTAGGAAATAAAAAAAGAAAAATGTCTAAAAATAAATATTAAATGTATCTTGCATTGATATTTTAAAAGAAATAATAAAAAAAAGACTCAAATTGAAATGCGATAAAATCCATTTGAATTGAGTCTTTTTATATAGATCTATCGAATAATAATATAAATCATATAAATCAAATAAGTACATAACATGATAGAACCTAATTTTTTATCTAATGGATGTTTTTTACATAGGAACCAAAATCCAAAGGATAAGATAGTTAAAATTCCTGTGTCTATAAGGGCAGTCATTTCTACATGGATAGGACTTAATACAGAGGAAATTCCTAAAATACATAAAATATTGAATAAGTTTGAACCAATAATATTTCCCATAGCAATTTCATTTTCACCTTTTTTAGCAGCTATTACACTAGTTACTAGTTCAGGAAGACTTGTACCGATAGCAACGATTGTTAAACCAATGAGCGTTTCGCTTAAACCTAATGTTTTCGCTAAGGAAGTAGCACCATCAACGGTTAGCTTTCCTCCCCATATAATTCCTATAATTCCAATAAGCAAAAATAATATTAGTTTTGGCATAGAACGATGTTCTTCTTTTTTCGTGTTTTCTTCATTCTTTGTATGTTTTATTTGTACATATAGAAGTATACCAAAACAAACAAGCAAGATAATACCTTCTAGGCGCCCAATGGTTAAATCTGGTAATAAGAATAAAAATAACATGATAGCAGCTAAAGTAGATAATGGCCAATCTCTTTTCATAATAGAAGGATTGATGATGAGTGGATAAATACAAGCACTTAATCCACCTACTACGAGCAAATTAAAAAGATTAGAACCTACAACATTACCAACAGCAATTTCGTTTGCTTTTTCTAAAGCGGCTGTCACACTGACTGCAAGTTCTGGCATAGAAGTACCAAATGCAACGATTGTTAATCCAATAACAAGTGATGGAATTCCTAGTTTAGTAGCAATACCAGAAGCACTATCTACGAAAAAATCGGCTCCTTTTACAAGGAATAAAAAACCAATGAGAATAAAAGTAATTGAAATAAACATGATATAAAATCCTTTCTAGCAATAAAAAAAGACTTTTATTGCTTAATCAATAAAAGTCTTGCTACTTACGAAGTGAACCGGATTGCATTTACAATCGTATTGACGACGCACTTCACGATTTTATACGTGAGCTACTCCCTTTTGTATTAGTATTGTAACAAAATTAATTATATAATGCAATCAAATGTATCTAGGAAATGTTTTTTTAACCTGAATACGCTATAATGGAACTAGGAAAGTAGAGGAATAAAAGTAAAATATGAAAGAACAAAAAGAGTGGTTTACGGGTATTGATTATTATCATAATTATAAAGAAAAAGAAATTCAAATAGATCAATTCGTAATTACAAAACCAATTGATTTACATGCACATATACAAGTAGAATTATGGTATGTATTTGATGGTGTAGCAAAAATGGAGATCAATGGGAAGGTGTATCAGATAAAGAAACATACGTATTTATGTTTATATTCCCATCACCTATATCGTGTTTATGATATCGAAAAACCTTTACATGTAATTGTAATTAAATTTTTTATTGGATTATTTATGAATATGATGTGGGAAAAGCATGAAGCCGGAAGACATGCAGAATTAGTTTATCAAACATATCCATTGATTGATGGAGAATGCGATACTCGAATCCGTAATTTATTTGAAAGTATTTATTTAGAAAAACAAAGAAAAGAGTTTGGTGCATATAATATGATGATTTATGAAGTTTTAGAATTGCATATGTTATATTGTCGATATGCTCTAAGGGATCTTCAACATATCGTAAAAAAAGATATTTGGTATGTAATCCAACAAGTGATTGTATCACCTTCTAGTATGTATCCTATTGAAGATGTTGCAAAAGAACTAGGATATCATCCCAATTATTTAAATAAAAAAATAAAGGATTTAACAGGAATGACATTTTTCGATTTAAAGCAATTTGCGAAAATTTTGAATGCATGCGCATTATTACATTTTGAAGAATTGGATATTTCTTATATTATTGATCAATTAGGATGTTCTTCTACTGCATCATTTTATCGTATGTTTCATAAATATACAGGGATGTCTCCATTACAATATCAACAGTGTAAAATATTCGATACAAAGGATTGCTATCATGGGCAAGAGTTATTTCTACAAATCATTCAATATATTTTTCTTCATTTCCCTTCTTCGATTACGATAGAAGATTGTGCAAAAACATTGCACATTAAAGTACATACGATTTCAAAATTATTAGAAGATTATGAATCAAGTTTTACAAAGTTATTGGAGGATATTCGTTTGTTATGTGCAAGAACGTTATTAGAAGCAACGGATATACCGATTATAATGATTGCTATGGATTGTGGATTTGGAAGTACGACGACATTTCAAAGAGCATTTATAAAGAAAAAAAATTGTACACCAAGTGAATATCGGAAAAAATATAAAAATGTTTAAAAATGAGAATTTTTATTTATTAAATGAATTTTATAACAGATTAAGTAGATATATAATACAAATATAAAGTGAAAGTTATAGGAGGATTATATGAAATTTAATCAATTATTTACAGATTGCAATATTCGAGGGTTGCATCTGAAAAATCGAATCATATTACCTGCAATGGGTACAAGAATGGCCGGTGAAAAAGGAGAAATTACACCACGTTTAATTGCCTATCATAAAGCACGTGCAAAAGGAGGATGTGCATTAAATATTGTTGAAGTAGCGGCTGTACATACACCAAGTGCACCTGCTCATTTCGTATCAATTAGTGAAGATGATTACATTGAAGGACATAAAAAATTAACGGATGCAATTCATGCTTCAGGTGGAAAAGCAGGAATTCAATTATGGCAAGGAAGCATTGCGGTTGCGATGGATCCAAAAGCAAAAATGTTCGTTGTAAACGATATGAATGTTGGAAATTATACATTACCAGCTATAACAGTAGAAGAAATCAATGAAGTGGTAGAGGCATATGGAAAAGGTGCAAAACGTGCGGTTCTTGCTGGGTATGATTGTGTGGAATTCCATTGTGCTCATAATTATTTACCACACTCATTTTTAAGCGGAGGATTAAATCATCGAAGCGATGCATATGGTGGAAGCTTTGAAAATCGCTGTCGTTTTCCATTGGAATGTATTCGTGAAATTCGTAAGAATATCCCAGAAGATATGCCTTTATTTATGCGTATTGATGCACAAGATGATTGTTTACCAAATGGTCTAAGTATAGATGAGGTGATTTCATTTTGTAAATTAGCGCAAAAAGAAGGTGTTGATGTACTTGATATTTCAAGGGGAAATATTATTACACCAGCAACAGTATATGAAGTTCCACCATTGGATATTCCAAAAGGATTTAATGTATCAAATGCAGAAAAAATTAAGAAAGAAACAGGTATGTTAACAATTGCAGTTGGAAGAATCAATACACCAGAACAGGCAGAAGAAATTATTGCGAATCAGCAAGCAGATTTTGTTGTGATTGGTAGAGGTCAGTTAGCAGATCCTGAGTTCTGTTTGAAGGCAGAAGAAGGAAGATCAGAAGACATTGTAAATTGTGTTGGTTGTAATCAGGGATGCTATGATGGATTCTGTGATGTAGTAAATCGACCATTTATTACATGCTTACGTAACCCAATGATTGGACATGAAGAAGAATGGACAATGGAAGCAACGAACGCTCCAAAACGTGTTGCGATTATTGGTGGAGGTATGGCAGGGCTTGAAGCTGCTAAAATATTAAAAGAGAGAGGACATTTACCAGAAATATTTGAAGCGACAACACAATTAGGAGGTCAATTTATTACTGCAGGAAAGGCTCCAGGAAAACAAGAAATGCAAATTGCTGCAGAGCGATTTGGAAAACAGGTAGAAGCTATGGGAGTCCCTGTTCATTATGAAACAAAAGTGGATGAAACATTACTAGAAAACGAAAAATTTGATCAAGTAATTATTGCGGCTGGTGCGGAACCAATAAAAATTACACTTCCTGGGCAAGAAAAGAAACATATCGTAGATTCACATTCTTTATTAAATGGAATGCAGGATGTAGAGGGTTCTGTTTGTGTTATTGGTGGTGGACTTGTTGGTTTGGAAGTTGCTGATTATTTAGCTGGAAAACATCATGAAGTCCATGTGATAGAAATGCAGGATGAAGCAGGAAAAGATTTAGGGAATTTACGTAAGATTTGCGTAAATGGAAAATTAAAACAACTTGGTGTAAATATTTTGTGTAACAGTAAATGTGTTGCAATTACATCCGAAGGTGTACAAATTGAAAGTAATAGTGAAACAAAGGTAATTCCTTGTGATAGTGTTGTCATGGCTATTGGCGCTCGTTCACGTGATACTTCATCGATTCAAGCATATTGTGAAAAGCACGAAATTCCAGTGCATATCATTGGGGATGCGAAAAAAGCTAGAAGAGCATTGAATGCAGTGGAAGAAGCGTTTGAAATAGCGCGTATGTTGTAAAAGGAGAGAGATTAAAATGAGAACAGAAAAATTATTTACTCCATTACAAATTGGAAGTATGTCAATTCGTAATCGTACGTTTATGGCACCTATGTCCCTTGGTTATGAAAGTCAAGATGGTACTGTAAACGAACGTATGCAACAATATTGGTTAGAGCGTGCAAAAGGTGGAGTAGGATGTATTATTTTAGATGCATTATCAGTAGATCCTAATATGCCATATTTAGGAAATACCCTTTGTTTTAGAAGTGAAGAAAGTATTGCACATTACAAGCAATTTACGGATCGAATTCATGCACAAGGGGCAAAGATTATTCCACAAATTACACATCCAGGACCAGAAAGTGTAATTGCATTTCATGGTGTAGCACCACTGGCATCAAGTAGTTATATCAATTCGATGGGACAACAGACTCGTGCTGTAAAAATCGAAGAAATACCGGAATTAATTCACCAATATGCACAATGTTCATTACAAGCAAAACAAGCTGGTTTTGATGGTATTGAATTGCATTGTGCACATGGATATATGTTACTTGGATCCTTCTTATCTCCAATGCGTAATAAACGTTGTGATGCATATGGAGGAAGTTTATGGAATCGAGCACGATTATTATTTGAAGTTATTGATGCGATTAAGGAAGCATGTGGAAAAGATTTTCCTATTCTATTACGTATTAGTGGAGATGAAAAAGATTCTCAAGGGAACTGCGTTGATGATATTTGTGAATTAGTACCAGAATTAATCGCACATGGTGTAGATGCATTTGAAATTAGTGGCGGTGTACAATATGAACATCCAAATAAAATTATTCCTTCTCATGGAGAAAAAGAAGGTCTAAATGTAGAACAAGCACGTAAAATCAAGGAAGTAAGTAGTGTGCCAGTAATTGTGGTTGGAAAAATATTAGATCCACATATGGCTTTCAATATTGTTCAACAAGATTATGTTGATGGTGTTGTTTTAGGACGTTCTTTATTAGCGGACCCATATTTTGTAAAGAAAACAGAAGAAAAGAAATTTGATGAAATTGCCCCATGTACTGGATGCGTTGTTGGATGTGTTGGTGAACAAACCAAACGTCATCCTGCAAGTTGCGTAATTAATCCATTTTGTGGGCGTGAATGTGAATGGAGTATCATTCCAACAAAAGAAGCCAAAAATATTGGTGTTGTTGGAGGTGGTCCAGCAGGGATGGCAGCCGCAAGAATTTTAGCACTTCGTGGTCATAAAGTTACTTTGATGGAGAAAACAAACCAATTAGGTGGACAATTATGTATGGCATGTGTCCCTCCACATAAACAAGCAATTAGTAAGTGGGTTGTTTATTTATTAAACGAGTTAGAACGTCTGCATGTGGAAATTCGATATGCATATGAAGCAACTGCTGAAAATTTAAAAAACTCTAATTTTGATCATGTGATTCTTGCTACAGGAGCAAAAGAAGCAATACCTCCTATTCCAGGGGTAAATGATTCAGCAATCACAGCTTGGCAATTATTAAACCATGAAAAAGTAATTCTTGGTGGGAATGTTTTAGTTGTTGGTGGAGGTATGGTAGGATGCGAAATTTCTGAATACCTGAATCATATAAAACGCAAAGAATTGCATATTACAATGATTGAAATGGCAGATGCAATTGCAAAAGAAATGGTTGTAAATGAAAGAATTCCTATGATGCAAAGACTTCACGATGATGGAGTACAAATGTTATGTAATACAAAACTATGTGAAGTGAATGAAAATCAAGTAACATTAGAAATATGTGGTGAAAAAGTTGTTAGAAATGACTTTACGCATATTATATATGCTTGTGGAGCGCGTAGTAATCAAACGCTATATGAAGAAATAAAGAATTGTGTTCCATGCTCAATTGTTGGAGATGCCCAAACAGTTGCTCAAGCATTAGAAGCAATTCGTGAAGCAACAAAACTTGCTCTTGAATTATAAGAAATACAGATATATCATAAAAGGGCTATGAGAGATAAATCGTAGTTCTATTAAAAAACACATCCAATTCCATAAGGAAAAGATGTGTTTTTTTTGTATGATTTATACATTTTTAGTATAGGAATGAATACAAATGTTCTATGATAGATCATTCTTATATGCTACTAGATTTTAAAAATTATTGGCTTACTGTAAGAATTCATTGTAAATTTGTTCATATTCAAAAGAAAATATACTGTCTTTATTCCATAAAAAAGTAAAATCATGTATAAGCATAAAATCTTCTAAAAAGATTTGTTGTAAAGAACCATCTTCGAGTTCTTTTTCAACAGCGGTTTTATATAAAAATGCGATTCCGCAATCTTCTTTTAATAAAGATACAATGGCATGCATACTTTCTACCTCGATAATATGTTCGAAGTTTTTGATAGACATATTTTTCAATGCGAGTGCTTTTGATAAAATCGCTCTTGTTCCTGAGCCTTGTTCTCTTGTAATAAGTCTTTCTTGGGTTAAATCTTTTAAGCAGTGAATAGGCTTTTTAAATGGATGATTTGCAGCAGCGACAGCAATGTATTCTTCTGAACGATAGATTCGTGTTTGATAATTATCTTCTCTAAAATAACCTTCTACAATTGCAAAATCAATAACTCCTTCATATAGATCATATAATAGTTTTTGAGTATTTCCATAGCGAATAAAAATATCTGTATCTGGATGTTTTTTTATGAATTTTGAAATGGGAGATATTATTGCGTATTCTCCAATCGTCATAGTAACACCAAAAGTTAGTATTTTTTTGTTGACTAGGCTTTCTTTCATTCTTTTTTGCATTGTATTTTCGTCATTTCTTAAGGCTTCTAAAGTTGAACGAAGAATTTCACCAGCAGGGGATAAAATTAAATTCTTTTTTTGTCGAATAAATAATGGTGTTTCATACTTCTCTTCTAAATATTTGATATGTTGTGATACCGCAGGTTGTGTAATATGTAATGCTTGAGCTGCATGAGTAA
Source organism: Longicatena sp. (assembly GCA_029258245.1). Taxonomy (GTDB): domain Bacteria; phylum Bacillota_I; class Bacilli_A; order Erysipelotrichales; family Erysipelotrichaceae; genus Longicatena_A. The sequence continues at coordinate 17,628 of JARHZK010000060.1, forward strand.
AGTTCATATATTTGCATACAGCTAAAAAGGTTTCTATACGAAAATCTAACATAGGCATTCCCTCCAATAGTGATTATTTCAATATTATCATAACTTAAAATTATGATAATATCAAATAATATAATTTTACAAAATGATTAAAGGCGTATATAGTTACATATGTAAAAAATATATCACAAAGGAGGAATATGAAATGTATGACATTGTGATTATTGGTGCTGGACCAGCAGGAATTAGTGCAGGAATTTATGCTAAGAGTAGAGGAAAAGATGTAGTAATTATAGAAAAAAATCAAGTTGGAGGTTTAATAGGAAACGTTTCTACTGTTACACATTATGCATCTGTTGATCAAGGAGAAACAGGAAGTAGTTTTTCAGAAAAATTAAAAAAACAGGCAATACATGCAGGTATACAGATTGTGTATGAAACAGTAAATAAGGTAAATCTTATTGGAGATTCCAAATTTGTTTGTACAGATCAAAATACATATTATGCAAAAAAAATAATTATTGCGAATGGAACTACACCTAGAAAATTAGGGATTCCCGGTGAACAAAAACTTTGTGGAAAAGGAATCGGATTAAATGCAGCAAGAGATGGTGAAAGATATCAAGGAAAAAATGTCTATGTTATTGGGGGTGCAGATGGAGCAATTAAGGAAGCACTTTATTTATCCAAGTATGCGAAAAAAGTAACAATCGTACATTTTGAAAATCAACTTGGTTGTATTGCAGAATTTAAAGATAAATTAGCAACAACTTCGAATATTGTAGTTCGTTTGCATTCTCGTTTACATGCAGTATATGGGATTGATCAAATAGAGACATTAGAAATATCAGATGAAAAAACTGGATGTATTGAAACTGTAGAAGATCCAGGTTGCGGTATTTTTGTATATGCTGGAGCGATACCAAATACGGGTTTATATGTACAATTAAAATTACAACAAGGTTTCATTCCAGTAAATGAAAATATGCAAACAGAAATTGATGGTGTATATGCGATTGGCGACATTCGTGTAAAGCAAATAAGACAAGTAGCAACAGCTGTTGCAGATGGAGTAATCGCAGCAATTCATGCCTGCACAAATAATTAATTAAATAAAAAAAAATAAGTCCTTCTAAATAAAAATAAAATAAATATGTGTGCGTATACGATACAGGTTTTAAAATCTGTATCGTATTTTTTGTTTGTAATCCATGAAAACATTATGAAGAGAAAATGGGGATTAAAGTAAATATGACAAAGGGCAAGATAGACCGATCAATAGAAGTCCTAAATATCTAGGTTTTGGATTTTGCTATGACAGTAGAGCACACCAATTCCAAGTAAAATCACAGGTAGAAATTTGTAAGTTGATTGAACCGCCGTGTACTGAGCGGTATGCAAGGGGTGAAAGATTTCTCAATTAGAGGAATTTTCTCCTACTCGATTATTCTATAAATGAGATAGAATGAAGGCGTAAAGAGTACTTTAATTTTAATATATGAAAAGAAAATACGTAGATAAAAAATGAACATTACGGTTTGTTGAAAATAACAATTATCAAATTTTGAATTGTATATCTATATACTATTTTTTTTAGGAAATTGGTTTATTATATTTGAAATTTTGATTATATAAAATATACAAAAAAATATTTTATTTTATCTGTCATTTTTTTATTACGTATGCTAAAGTATGTATATCAAATAGTTTTTATAAACAAGTATTTTCTTATTTTATAGGAATGGAGGGATAATTATGGAAAATGGTTTTTTTCTCTTTATTTTTTGTTTTAGTCTTATATTTATGGTTCCAGGATTTATCATATTAGTGGTAGATCATCATCGAAAAAAGCGGTATCAAATGGTCACAGAGGGAAAAATTATTCGGTTTGAGGATGTTCGTACAGTAAATTCTACTACAAATCTTCATCCGGTTTATGAGTATGTTGTAAATGAGAAGCGATATTGTAAAAGAGGTGGTTACATTTCTCATTTAAATTTAGAAGTAGGAATGCCTGTTTGTATTATGTATAATCCAGATTGTCCTTCTCAATCTTTTATTAAAGGATATGATAGTAAAATTCAGAAGATATTTGGAATGGCATTTATTGGAATAGGTTTGTTTATTTTATTGATGGTATTAATAATTTTTTTATTACTTATGTTAGTATAATATGTAAATTTTTTTAGATAGATTTCGTTATTATTCATAATTGAATAGGGATGTCTCATTATAGGAGGAGAACATGATAAGACTAAAGAAGATGATAATATATGTAGCAATTCTTGTCATAATAAATGGATGTAATGTTATTGTAAAATTATTACCTCCATCAAAAGACCCTAAAGTTTTTAAAGATTTCACGCAACAAGAGAAAAAAGCATATATTTTGGATTATTTAAAAGAGGAATATAATCTTGAATGTACAATTGAAAAAGATGTAGAGAAAAAATTTCAGGGAACATTTTATTATGATGAAGATTTTTCAACATTTGTTAGAACTCCAAAAGGAAATTTAATTGATGTATGGGTATCGGATCATGGAAAGGTAACAGATACGTTTTTTTTATATCAAATGAAACCAGAAATTACAAAATTTTTTGAGGATATAGTAAAAACGAAAATTTCAAATGTTAAGGTTGATACGAATACGGATTTGTATAGTATTCCAACAAAAAAAATAACAAGCTCAAAAGATATTGAGGACTTTCTGATAAAAGAAAATGCATGTACGTTTCTACGTATATTTATTGACGATCCATCAATTGATTGCGAAAAGATTTTGGAAGAATTAAAACCACAATTACAGTTTTATGAAGTAGATGTTGAAATTTATATTTGTGATGATCTTGAGCATCTCGATATGAATGAATATCATCAATTAACAAAAATATTTGAGTCTAGAATATTTAAGGAAAAAAAGAGAGGTTAGATTATGAAAATTATCGTAAAACAAATACATTGTGAAGGGAAAAATGAATTTGATATTCAATATAACAATCAATTACAATATAAAGCAAAATTACCATATATTTCGATTCATGAACCATTAAACTTAGAAAAATTAAGAAAAATGAAAATTTATGATTTAAATAATAATGAAGTATATACTACCAATTATAAATATATAGAAAATTTTAAAGAAGAATTGATTCCGTTGAAATATTTAGTTACGGGAAGTCAAAAATTCAATCAATTAATTTTTCAATCGGACGCTAATGAAATAAAAATATATTATGAATCAAATGGATTGATGAATAATCGATATGTTATTGATATCAATGGCAAACAATACTATGCATATTCCATAGAAGATGGGTATATTCGACATTTTCCAATTTATGATCAAGATATACAAGTCGCAGAAATACTAAAATCGAATATAGTAACGGATGGTTTAGATGAATATCATGCGTATATAAAAGATGGATATGAATGTTTGAGTGATGGTATTATGAATCTTGTGTTATTTTTGGATAGAAGTGAGTATAGTTCTTCGTATATTGTAAATAAGTCTACAACATTAGAAAAGAAATATAGTTATTCTAAAAATACTAAGTTTTATGATAAAAATTGGGTGAAAACGAATTTTGGAGATGATTTTTATCATTTGGTGGATCAACAAGTAAGGATTGCTAAGGAAGAATTGAAACATCCAATTCAAACGAGTAAGAAACAATGGTCCTCTTTACCTAAAAAAAAGAAAAAAATCCTGATATATATAATAGTTGCACCGTGGGTATTATGTCTTCTTATCGCGTTAATGGTTGGTATTATTTTCTTGATGAATAAATGATAAAACCGTTGCATACGAAGTTTATATTTGATAATGTAAATAAAAAAAAGGTAAATCGTATTAATGTTAGAACATCGTACGAATACCTTTTTTTATTTCTTATAGATAAGTATAAGGGGTTGATTTTTAATTATCGACTCTCATAATTTTTGTTAATAACATCCCAATTAAGAATTGTAGTGAAAGCATCAAAATAGTCGGGACGACGGTTTTGATAATCAAGATAGTAGGCATGTTCCCATACATCGACTGTCATTAATGGAACAAAATGAGTAAGATCAGGAACGTCTTGATTTGGTGTAGAACAAATAGAAAGAACGCCATCTTTATCTGTTACCACATATGCCCATCCAGAACCAAATCGACTAAGAGCTGCTTTTTTTAATTGTGTAAGCATTTCATCAGTACCACCAAAATCTCGATCAATAGCAGATTGTAGTGATTCAGACGGTTTTGTTTTATTATTCGGGTTTGTTAATGTTGAAAAATATAATTGATGGTTGTAAACTCCTCCACCATTATTTCGAACAGCAGTTTTTGCTGATTCAGGTAAACAATCTAATTTTGTAAGCAGATTTTCCAATGTTAAGTCATGAAAATCAGTGTGAGGTTCCAATGCGTTATTTAGATTTTGAACATAAGTATTCATGTGTTTATCATGATGGAAATGTAGGGTTTCCTCACCAATAACGGGAGATAAAGAATCATAAGAATAAGGAAGTTCTTGTAAAGAAAATGGATATTTGTTTGTCATAATATTTTCTAGTATATCCAATTAAATAGGAATATACCTTTTCCTCTCTATCAACCTAATTTACCGTGGTTGATGCCGGTTAAAGAATGTGTTTTCTAGTAAACACGAAAATCGAAACATGATATTTCGATTGTATCGTTAGTATGTACACTATTCTTTACTAGATACTCTAATCCTAGCATACCTATATCGTAAATGCAATTTTAACGAATGAAAAATAGAATAGAAAAATTTTAAAAATATACAATTTTAAAAAAAACTATATTTAAAAAATAAGAAAAGTGTTATAATGGAAACGGTTACAAAAGGTAGTGAAAAGAAAGGAGATGAATATGTTAAAAACCTACCTTTTGCATTGCATATGAAATAATGGAGGAAATTATGAAAAAGGTGAAAAGAATGCTAATGGGAATGTTAGCGTGTGTTATGGCTATTACAACGATAGCTATGCCTAGTCATCTACTTGCTTTTACAAGTGAAAATAAGAGTGCTAGACCACAGCGCTATGTAATACCAAAACCATTAGAATATTACGAAAAAGAAGGTACATTTACAGTCAATAATAATACGAAAATTTTAATAAAAGTTGCAGATGCTTCCAAAAAAGAAGAAGTAAGAAGCAACATTGCCAATTATTTGCAACAGAAGGTAAAAACTGCAACTGGATATCCAATGACAGTGACTGAAGAAGAATCGAATGCAAAAAATGTATTCAAAATTGAATTGAAAACAGATGCAGCATTAGGAGAAGAAGGTTACAAATTAAATGTAACTACAGATGCCGTTCATTTGATTGCAAATCAACCTGCAGGGTTATTTAGAGGATTGCAAACGATTCGTCAATTATTCCCAGAAGAGATTGAAAAAAAAGGTGTCAGTGAAAATGTAAAATGGGAATTGCCAAATTGTGATATCACAGATAAACCAGAATATGAATATCGTAGCACACAATTGGATTTATCTCGTCATTTTTGGACAAAAGAAGAAGTGAAACGACAAATTGATTTAGCATCTCAATATAAAATCAATAAATATCATATGCATCTTAGTGATGATCAAGGTTGGCGTTTAGAAATGAAAGGTGAAATGTATGGAGAATCTCTTTCTAAATTAACGACAATTGGGGCAAGTACTTCATGTACAGTAAATGGAAAAAAAGCAGGCTTCCTTACACAAGAAGATTTTAAAGAAATCGTTGCATATGCACAGTCTCGTTATGTGGAAATTATTCCTGAATTTGATATGCCAGCACATGCATGGGCTGCATTAGTTTCATTGAAATTCTTAAATAGTACATCAGATGGAAAACCACACGCAGATCCAAAATATGATAATACTAAACCTTATGAAGGAATGGATGTAGGATGGGCTTCCTTAGAATGTAGAAATGAAAAAACTTATGAATTTATTGATGAAGTATTTAAACAAGTGAGTGCAATATCACCATCTAAATATATCCATGTTGGTGGAGATGAAGCACATAAAACGAAACACGAAGATTATGTTTATTTTATTAATAGAGTTACAGATATTGCGAAAAAATATGGAAAAACTCCAATTGGATGGCAGAATTATGATGCAAATGTAAAAGATAAGAAAAATAGCATTGGACAATTTTGGGGAACAGGAGATCAAAAATTAAGAAGTGATATCAATTATGTTGTATCCAAAGCTGATCGTTCTTACTTAGATATTAAATATGATAAAGATACTCCATATGGATTAACTTGGGTAGGTGGTCCAATTTCGATTGAACATGGATATACATGGGATCCAACGGATATTGGTAGAAGAGATCAAATTCTTGGAATTGAAGCTCCGTTATGGACTGAAACAGTTGCCAAAGAAGAAATTGTTGATTATATGGTTTATCCACGATTGTTAGGATATGCTGAAATAGGATGGACACCTAAAAAATTAAGAGATTGGAATGAATATAAAGGACGTTTAAATAAACAGGAAAAACGTTTAGAATATCAAGGCGTAAATTATTATAAAGATGAAACAATTTGGCCAAAACCGTTTGTTGAAGTAAAAAAAGAGTTTAAATTTGATGAAAATAAAGGAACTACAATCACAACAACGGATCATAAATATACTGGAAACTTAAAAAATGTAAAATGGGTAGAAGGTAAAAAAGGAAGTGCTTTATCTTTTGAAGGCAATGGTTGTGCAGAAATTGGAACGAGTGATTTTGGACATGATTGGACGATATCTACATGGGTAAAAAATGGAGATAATACAAAAGATAATGCAGTTTTAGTTGGTGGTTTAGAAGGTGATATTAAATTAGAACAATATAATAAAACTAAAAAAATTGGTATCACAAAATATGGTGTAAAAGATGAAACTTTTGATTACAGTGCTCCAAAAGGAGAATGGGTATATTTATCCTTTGTTGGAAATAATCAAGGTGTAACGCTTTATGTAAATGGAGAAAAGAAAGGTCATACGAATTTAGTGATTGCAGGACCTGCAAGAAAATTAGGATGTTCTGCAAAAGACGGATTGGATAATTCAGGTAATATGAATGCACAAGTAGATAATTTCATGATGACCAATGTTGCATTTACAGAAAGTCAGATAAAGCAACTTTATATCGCAGAAACAGCACCAGAAGAAAATGAAAATATTTTGTTTAAATGTAACGAAAATCAAGGAACTTCAATTACAGCTACCAATAAAACAAGTACAGGAACGCTTACAAATGTAGGTTGGACAGAAGGTATAGAAGGAAGTGCTTTGTCTTTTGAAGGTAATGGAGCGGCTGTTATTGGAAACAAAGATGGAGGAAACAATTGGACAATAGCTACTTGGGTAAAGAAAGAAAAGAATACACAAGATAATGCAGTATTAGCTGGTGGTTCAAACGCAGATATTAAATTGGAACAATGGCAAAATAAGAAAGTACTAGGTATTTCTGTTTATGGAAAAGAAGATGCAGTATTTAATTATACTGTTCCTGAAGGACAATGGACATATATAACTTTTGTAGGAAATTCAACAGGAGTTACTTTGTATGTTAATGTAAAACGACAAGATCATATTCAACTTGCAATTCCTGCACCAATAAAAACGATTGGTGCAGCAGCAAAACAAGATTTACTAAATGCTGGAAATATGAAAGCGAAAATCGATAATTATCGCATTTATGCAAATGCACTAGATGATGCAGCGGTTGCTAATTTATATAAAGAAGAAGCAAATGCCGTAGTTCATAAAGAAGCAGATTATACAAGAGTAGATGCAGCGATTGCAGCAGTGCCAAAAGATTTATCAATTTATACTGCAGAAAGTGTAAAAGCAGTAACTGATGCAGTAAATGCAGTGAAGAGAGGACTCAAGGCAGAGGAACAAGCAAAAGTTGATGCAATGGCAAAAGCTATTGAAGATGCAATTGCACACTTAGTTGTAAATCCAGATGCAAAAATGAAAAAGGCAATTTTCTCAATTGATGCAGGAAGAAAATATTTCTCCAAAGACCAAATCAAACAGATCATTAAAAAAGCACACGATTGCGGATATACGGATGTAGAATTAATCTTAGGAAATGACGGATTACGTTTTGCATTAAATGATATGACGATTACAGCAAATGGAAAAACATATGAAAGTGAAGCGGTAAAAAAAGCGATTACTGCAGGAAACGATGCATATTATAAAGATCCAAATGGTGACTATTTAACTGAAACGGAAATGGATGAAATTCTAGCATATGCAAAACAAATGAATATCGGCATTATTCCTGTAATCAATTCACCAGGACATATGGATGCAATGTTAGTAGCAATGAAAACATTAGGAATCAAAAATCCAATGTATCAAACATCCAAGAGAACGGTAGATTTAAATAACGCAGAAGCAATTGCATTTAATAAAGAAATGATTAAGAAGTATGCAACATATTTCGCAAAACAAAGTGAAATTTTCAACTTTGGTTGTGATGAGTATGCAAATGATGTAAATACTGGTGGATGGGCTAGTTTACAAAATAGAGGAGATTATCCAAAATTTATTGCCTATGTAAATGATCTTGCGAAAATAATTAAAGATGCAGGAATGAAACCAATGTGTTTCAATGATGGAATTTATTATAATTCCAAAGACAACTATGGAACATTTGATAAAGATATCATTATTTCCTATTGGACAGCAGGATGGAGTGGATTTAATGTTGCGAGTGCAAATTATCTTCATACAAAAGGACATAAAATTTTAAATACCAACGATGGATGGTATTGGGTATTAGGTCGTATTAGTGAAGGTGGATATAATTTTGACAGTGCAATGAAGAATATTAAGTCAACACCATTTCATCAAATTACAGGTGATAAAAATAACACACCATCTATAGGAAGCATGCAGGCAGTATGGTGTGACGATCCAAGCCAAGCACACGATATGCCACGTATTATGCAATTGATGGATGCATTCTCAAATAAACATTCTGATATTATGTTGAAATTTGCAAATTACGATGCAGTCAATAAAGCAATGGAAAAAGTACCAGCAGATACTACTGGATATACAAAAGAAACAGTAGATGCATTGAATAAGGCAATAGCAGATGTAAATTGGACATTGAAAGCCGACCAACAAGAAAAAGTCGATGCCATGGCAAAGGCAATTGAAGAAGCAATTAAAGGATTAAGAGCAAATAAAGAAGCATTAGAATCTGAAATTGCAAAGGCACCAACAGAAGAATGGAAATATACAAAAGAAAGTTGGGAAGCATATCAAAAAGTATTAGAAGAAGCAAAGAAATTAG
>JARHZK010000062.1 GCA_029258245.1 Longicatena sp.
TTTTTCCATTAACAAATACACGCTGTTGGTCTGCAAGCTCTTTTGAAACTGTACGACGTTTTAAAATACGTGATGTTTTTAAATATTTATCTAATCTCATAGTACAATACTCAAACCCTTTCTAAAACATGATTAATATTATCATAGTTTTTAAAAAAAACAATTCATAAACCATATAAAACTATATGAAAAAGGATGAGCAAACTCACCCTTTTTCATAAGTTATAAAATAATCCAGTACTTTATATTTTTAACTAATTTAATTTACGGTTTTTCACCATTTGAATTACAATTGCCATCACACTTAGCATCATACTCCATAATAATGCTGTATTTGTTGATACACCTGTATTGGGTTTTTCTTCATTCTCTTTTTGATTGATAGTATTTGGTTTTTCTGTTGTATCTTTTGATATAGATGGTTTTAATGGTGTCATTGGAATAACTTGTGAACTTGGTTCAAGTGGTGTTAATGGAATAATTGGTTTTGATGGTTCTAATGGTGTTAAATCTGGATTTTCTTTTAAATTTTGCATCGCATTTAATAATGTTTCTTTTGCTTTATTTACTTCTTCTTGTGTCGCATTTTTATTCGCATTTACTTCTTTCGCATGTTCTAACGCTTCTTGATATGTCTTCCAACTTTCGCTTGTATACGCCTTTTCTTCTTTTGCTGGTTTTTTAGCGATTGCTTCTTTTAATTCATCTTTATTCACAACTTCTTTTTTGTCTAACTCCGCAATTGCTTTTTCAATTGCTTTTGCCATTGCATCAACTTCTGATTGTTTCGTAATATCTTGATTTCTTACAACTGCTTGAATCGCTGCTTCTACTTTTGAGAAATCTTTATAATCTTCTTTATTCAATGCTTCTGCTTTTTGAATTGCTTCATCTACTTTACTATAATCAGCTTTCTTATATTGTAATTTTGATATTGCTGTTGTAATAGCCGCTGCAGCATTTGTAACTTTCTCTTGTTCAGCAACAGGTAAATCTTTTGGTAAATCTTTTCCTGCTTTTACTGCAGCTGCCAATATTTTCCAACTTTCGGGCGTTCTTAATTCTTCTTTTTCTTTTGCTGCTAGCTGCAATGCATTATTTAATTCTGTATAATCTGCGCTTTCCATCTTATGAATTAAATCATCATTATATACATATTCAACCGTTACTTTTTCTTTTCCAAATTTTCCTGATGTATTTGCAGGAGTAGTAACTAATGTATATCCTAAATCTTTCAATTTTGAATTTGGTGAAGTCTTATATGACTCTCCTTCTTTTCCATATATATATTCTGTTGTCGTTGCAATACTACCATCAGTAGTCACATGTCTAATTTCTACAGCACATTCATCCTTTGCTATATTTGCTCTTGCATCTCCTCTTGCAATTCCTAGTCTTCTTGCTGCTTCATTGATAAATGCAATTTCATGTGGTGTTTGAACCCCTTTATTTGAAGGTGGAACATTTACAACCAATGTATTTTCTTGTTTTACATATTTATTATACCAATCTACAATCTTTTGTGGATCTTTTTCCCTCATATTACCTTGCTCACTTTTCGTATTCCAAAACCATTCATTTCCAATAATGAAGGTCCCTTCAAATGGTAAGTAATAATCTTCTCCTTGATATTTGAACACTTTTGGATCTCCATTTGGATTTGTATCTTGTCCATCATATAATTTAAAATCAGATGGAAAATTTACGATTTCCTCTCCACCTTGTAATTGTCCAATTTCTTTATTACCAATCGTTAAATTTACGGACATTTGACAATTTGGATTTGTACGTTTTACCATATCATAAATATGTTCATATTCCCAACGTGATGTTTCTTTCTCCCATCCACCATCAATCCATAACTCACAAACTTCTCCATAATTTGTCATTAATTCTTTAATTTGATTATATGCAAAATCTGCATACGCTTGATCTCGTTCAGTTTGATCAATATAGTTTTCTAATGGATGTGTATTATCCCAATGTTGATCCCAAATAGAATAATATAATCCTAATTTTATACCATATTTTTTACATGCATCCGCTGTTGCTTTCACAACATCAAAATTTGTATCTGCATGTCCATTATTAGTTACTTTATAATCGCTATATTTTGTATCGAATAATGAAAATCCATCATGATGTTTTGTAATTAAAACAATATAATTCATTCCTGATTCCCAAGCTGTTTTTACCCATTCTTCTGGATTATAAGTAGATGCATCAGGATTAAATATTGTTGGATCCTCGTTTCCAAATCCCCAATAATTATCTGTAAATGTATTAACACCATAATGAATGAACATTCCATATTTCATTTCCTGTTTTCTTAACTGATTTATATTTGCTTTTTTTGATGGAGTAGGTTTAATCCAATTTGGGTCAATAGGACGTTTTTGGACTGTATTATTACGATTATAATGCAAATTGATAGCTTGTTCATCAAAATAAATACCTATCTCATCTGTATTTAAACCTTTCGTATCTCCTTCTTTTGCTTGCATTGTTATTTTAATATAGCGTGCTTCTGTTGGCTTTTCTACCATGCTTAAAATAGAATTATCTACTTTATCAATTTTATACCATGTAGACCAAGTTTCTTTATCGTTTGATACTTCAACTTTAACACTTCCTAAACGACCTTTGAATTCATCCGTTTCATATAAAATAACTTGATTGAATTTTGTTTTATTTTCTAAATCAATAATAATATCAAATGGCCCATTTTCACCACGAGTTGCCCATCTTGTATCAAATTTACCATCCACCGTTTTTGAACCATTATATTCATTAAATACATGACCATTTTCTGAATATACATTTTCAGCAATGGCTGACTTATTTAAAGCTAAGTTATTTTCTAATTTTGAAGCTTTTATTTTTCCTATCGCTGTATTTAATCTTGAAACTGCTTGTGATTGTTGTTGTTCCGTAGAGAATTCATTATTTAAAATATTTCTTGCGTTTTCTACATCTTGATTATATTCCTTTATATCTTGTGTCTTACAAGTTCTTAAATCCACTTTCATTGCTTCTTTAATTTTTTCTTTTAATGGTGTAGAAACATTTCTTACTTCATTGAAAAACTGTACTTCATTAATATTCACTTCTTTATCTCCAGAATGAAATACTAATTTTACATACTTACTTGTAATCGACTCATTTAATTTTAAATCCTCAACTGTACTTTCACTCTTATTACCATTAAATGCATCTCGTTTTGGTCCATTATCTTTCAAACCATCAAATGCTTGTTTAGTTGTATAGTGGGTTCCGTCTTCTGAAATTTGCACTTCTAATGATGTTAAACGATTCCCAAATTCTTTATACATTTCCGTAATTTTAATTCTATTAAATGTTACTTTTTCATTAAATTTAAAGTTTAATTCTGCTTTTCCAGTTACATGGGATGCCCATCGATTTTCATCATCACATAATCCATCAAACGCTTTCTCAACTCCATATCCTTCATAAGAAGCACTACCACTAACTTTTGCTAGTTTATGATCAATTATACTTGCATAGTTCTTTGCTTGTACAACACTTAACGAAGGAAGAATTGTACTTGTCATTCCTAAGCTCAATAATAAGCAACTTATTTTTTTAATCTTACTCATTTCCCTATTTCCTCTCTTTTACATATCATTTGTAATTTTCTATCTTATCAATAAATATAAAGGTTAACATTTAAAATCACTCCTATCGAAATACATACTTTCATAAAACAATGATAACCCTCTCATCTATAACTATCAACTTACTTCTTGTAAAAAAACTCAATGAAAACATTTCTATTCGTTTTCATTAAGTTTTTACATTTTATTTTCTGTTAATTTTTTTTCTTGAAGAAACTAGAATAAATCCTGCCCCTAACAATACGCTCCATACTACTGCAGTATTTGTTTCTACTCCTGTATTTGGTGTTTGTGGTTGTTCTACTTTATTAGATGAATTTGGTTTTTCTGCTTTTGTTGCAGGTTTTAACTCTGTCATTGGCACTTCTTTATGAGCTGGTTCTAAGTCTGTCCATGGTATCTTATGACTACTTGGACCAATTGGTGTCAATCCTGGATTTTCTTTTAATCCCTTATATGCTTCTTGTAATGCTTTTGTTGCTGCATCAATGTCTTTTTGTGATGCTTTTTCATTTGCTTCCACTTTTTTCGCATATTCTAACGCTTTTTGATATGCTTTCCATGTAGTACTTGTATATGCATATTCTTCATATTTTGGTGTTTCTTTGATTGCATCTCTCAATGCCTTCTTATTTACACTTGGATTAATTGGTGTTAATCCTGGATTT
>JARHZK010000072.1 GCA_029258245.1 Longicatena sp.
ATAACATTTGCCCCATGAAAAATTAAATTGTGATATATCGATTGTCCATTTTTGTAAGGCGCTGTTGTATGAAAATTTCTGTTTATTACATTATCAGCAACTCTACCTGCATTACCTTTATAAGAATGATATTATTCTTTAGGACGCTTACCAAGCAAACCAGCCTTATGCATAAGTTTTTGAACTCTTTTGTGGTTAATATTATAACCACGATTGATTCGTTCATAATGAACTCTTCTAACACCATAACGGCCTTTATTAGCATTAAATATAGGGGTTATCTGCTTTAATACTTCTTTATTTCTTTTAGTGACAATATCTTCTTTACTTATTTCAAAGTAATAAGTAGATCTAGCTAGATTCATAGCTTTAAGAAGATAACTTAGTTTATGTCCCTCTTCTCTAAGTTCTTTGATAATCGCTGCTTTTTCGCCTTGAGACGCGCAGCTTCCTTTTCTTGTCTCAAGGCGATTCTTTTTTTTGCAGCAATTTCTGTTTTGATATATTCATTCTCTGCTCTTAAACGTATTAGTTCTTCTTTCTCAGAAGGAGTAAGTTCACTTGATATTATAGATTTTTTCATAGGCTGCTCCTTACTAGGACGTCCCTTCTTTAGATTGAGTCCATTAGATCCATACATTTTATATCGTTTTACCCAGTTTGACAATTGACTGTCATTAATATTAGCACTTATTTCAACACATTTTTAAGATTCTCCAGCTAGAACCCTGACAACTAAAGCGTATCTTTCATCAACGATATACACAGTACAGGTGATAGGATATTTTAAAGCATCTATTCCATGTAAGTCAGCGATTTTGACCCATGCAATAATTCTTTTTCTAAAGTTTTTTGTCCAATTCCTTCTGATGTTTCATGCCATCTACCATTTTTATATAGTTCAACACAATTCAACTTAAATACATAATCATATTTCATATAAAAACCCTCCTTACTGGTTTGTACAGTAAAGATGGTACATATCAATATAAAAAGAGGTATATATTTTTTATATTATATAAATATGAATTTAATCGTTCTTACAAGGGTTTCTACTTTTTTATGTAATCTTGTTTTGTTCATAAATATCTATTTTTACTTCTTCATATCCAGAACAATTATTAATTATGTCTATTGCAGGATTACTATTGACAATAGTGGGCGTGTGAATTGTTATTGAAATTAATAAATAAAAAAAGAATATTGAAACATATGTATTTTTAATTGACAAGGAAAGTTGTCAGTGATAATATTTAATTGACAAGAAAAGTTGTCAAAAAGATTAAGGAGGGGGAAAATGCCTTTATATAATAATTTAAAGGAATATCGTGCAAAGTTAGGTGTTAATCAACAAGAAATGGGAAATTTAGTTGGGGTTTCAAGACAAACAATTAGTCAAATTGAACGTGGTGACTATTCACCATCTGTTACTCTTGCCTTAAAAATTGCTAAAGTTTGTAATGTAAAAGTAGAAGATATATTTTTATATGAGGAGGAAGAAGATGAACAATGATAATATAAAAAAAGATAATAAAAAGGCTATAATAAAATTTGTATTATTTACATTATTCTGTATGTTATGTGGTGGAATAGCAGGATATTTAACATCGTTTATTGATTTTAAAGGAAATATAAAAAATGAAGTGCATAACACAATTAATATTATTTTACAATTTGTATCAGATTGGGGTATATTAGTTTTATTTTTTTGTATCATGATTCCTTGTGTTTATCTATATTTGAATGCAAAGCGAATGTATCAAAATATGGTTGAAGAAGATGAATTTTTATTCGATAAAATAGAGACAAAATTATCTTATGTTATGCTATTGTTAAATATTATGTATGTATTTCTTTTATTTATTATCAATTGTATTATGATATATGAAAATAGAAATATGATATTTAAAGTTATAGAAATTATAGCTGTTTTTGTAATATTTGTATATATGGAACAAAAGGTGATCGATTTCACAAAAATATTAAATCCTGAGAAAAAAGGAAGTGTATATGATTTAAATTTTAGAAAAAAATGGTTTGATAGTTGCGATGAGGCAGAACGTTTTCATATTGGAAATGCAAGTTATCAAGCATATATAATTACCAATATGGCTTGTATTATCCTTTGGTTAATTTTGATTTTTATGCAAAATATATTTGAAATTGGATTGTTACCTTCATGTATAGTATTAATCATATTAGTGATTTTAAATTGCAGTTATATCATTGCATCAATTAAAGATAGTAAAAAATAGTAAGGAGAAATTTATGAAATTAGAAGTAAATAATTTACAAAAATCATTTGGGAATAAAGAAGTATTACATCAAATTAATTTTTGTGTTGAAAGTGGTAAAGCATTAGGGTTGTTAGGTAGAAATGGTGCTGGAAAGACGACAACTATTCGTATTTTAATGGATGTATTTAAAAGTGATGGAGGTACTATTTTATTGGATGGAAAAACATTTATTCCAAAAAAATTTCAAATTGGATATTTACCAGAAGAAAGAGGGTTATATCCCAAAAAAACAATTTCTGAACAATTAGAATATATGGGAATGCTGCGTGGATTAAGTAAAAAAGATGCAAGAAAGAATACAAAAAAATGGTTAGTTAAAATGGGTGTAGAAGAATATGAAAATAAAAAACTAGAAACATTGTCAAAAGGGAATCAACAAAAAGTACAATTGGCTCAGACATTATTATGTGATCCCCAAATCATTATTTTAGATGAACCATTTTCAGGATTAGATCCAGTAAACTCACAGGTGTTAAAAGATGTGATTAATGAACAAATTCAAGAAGGAAAATTAGTTATTTTTTCAAGTCATCAAATGAGTTATGTAGAAGAGTTTTGTGATGAAATCATTATTTTAAATCATGGTAATTTAGTTTTATCAGGAAACTTAAAAGATATTAAACGTTCTTTTGGAAAAGGAAAATTAGTTTTATCTAGTTTAAATATGGATGTCAATCAATTGATGAAACTTTTAAATGATTCCTTTAATGATTTATTAGAAATTGAGAAAGTATATCAAAAGCGAATTATTATAAAAGTAAAGCAGAAAAATGTAAAGGATGAAATCTTAAAAAGATTATTAGGATATCATGTAGATTTGGAATATTTTGGATTATATGAACCATCATTAAATGATATTTTTGTTGAAAAGGCAGGGGATGAATAATGAAACAATTTTTAACTGTATTACGATTTGAATTAAATACGTATTTTAAAAATAAAAGTTTTCTTATAACAACATTTATTTTGATGATTGTCATCGTTGGTAGTGTAGTTGTTCCAACATTTTTTATTAATCAAAAAAATGATGAAGCAATTGTAGATGTTTCAAACGATACTCTTGATGCAACTACATTAGGAATTGTATTATCAGAAGATATAACAAAGAATAAAGATTCATTTTTACAAATGACTCCAGTACACTGGAAGCAATATCCATCAAAAGAAGTTTTATCGAATGCAGTAAAAAATGAAGATGTAGTAGCTGGTTTTGTATTACATAATTTAAAAGAATATTCTTACATTGTTAATAATCGTTCTCTTTCAGATGATTGGTCATTAATGTTTGAAAATAGTCTTAAAAAATGGAATAAAAAAATGTATTTAATGGAACAAGGTCTGAATGAACAACAAATTATGCAATTAGATCAAGTGAATATAAAACACGATGAAATTGTTTTAGGAAAAGATAGTGTACAAAGTTTTGGATATACGTATGTATTAATTTTTGCAATTTATTTCTTGATTTTATTTTATGGACAGATGATTGCTGTATCAATTACGAATGAAAAAAGTAATCGTGCAATTGAAATCTTAGTTACAAGTGTGCATCCAAATAGTTTGATTTTTGGTAAAGTATTAGCGGGTGCAATTGCAGGATTGATTCAAATGACATTGATTTTGGGTAGTGGATTCATTGCTTATGCATTAGTAGAAAATAAATGGAATGGACAACTAGATTTCTTGTTTAATATTCCAGGAAATGTCTGGATTACTTATATCGCATTTGGTCTATTTAGCTATTTATTATATTCATTTATATTTGGTGCATTAGGTGCTTTAGTATCCAAAACAGAAGATATTAGTAAGAGTTCTATGCCAGTTATGTTGATTTATATTGTTTCATTTCTTATTGGTATTTATGGATTACAAAACAGTGATACTATATTGATGAAAATAGCATCTTTTATACCTTTTACTTCAGGAAATGCGATGTTTATTCGTGTTTCTATGGGAAATGTTGTGTTATGGGAAATATTGATTTCTTTTGGATTATTAGTAGTTACCTGTATTTTTATTGGAATATTAGCTGCAAAATTATTTCGATTTGGAACATTGAATTATGGAAATCCAATTCGTATTCGTTCAGCTATAAAAAATATTAAAAATCAATAAGTAACCCAAATGTGATGTTATATACCAACCTCAAAAAGTTAGATACAAAAATCTAACAATTAGTAGGTTGGTGTTTTTTTTATGGAAAAAGATAGATGAATTAAAGAATTTGATATTGCAGAATATAATGAATTCAAAATTAAAAAGAATATTGGATAATAGAAATGTAAAAAAGAAGTAATAGAAATTTCGTTTTAAATGTGCTTATGGAGCTAAGTTTAGAGGAATGGGTATGAAAAGAAAATTGTTTAGATAATTATAGTTATGATGAAAATGAATAGTATAAAAAATAAGATAGCTTAATCTTGTATAATGATAAAAAAAGTATCCTAGTTGTATAAAAAATGCGTAACAGCTATAAATTCTGTTACGCAATAAAGCCTAAGTATTTTGGTTAAATCAGTAATTTCTTTTTTTATAATATTTATGGTTTACACTTATTACAAGGTTTATAATTTTCTTTTATTAAATCTTTTCGACTTCCATGAAATTCTTTTTTATTTTGATTATCAATTTCTTTGACACTAGAGCAAGATGATTTATGGAATTTTTTTGTATTTGTATTAAGAATATACGTTTCTTCTTTAGTTTCATTTGTTGCAGTAGAGGATGATTGAGAACTACTTTTTCCTGTTTTATAATCAATATTTACATTTGGTTGTACGTTATAAGCGTAAATACAAAATTCTATACCTTCTCCTTGATCTTCTACAGAATATCCCTCCATTAATACTCCTCGTGCAACAAGTTCGTCATCTTTAAAAATAGGAGTAACACGATACATTACATGGTAATTAGTTTCTTTTACATAGTCGGCAACCATGTTTTCAAATGGTAACATACCTTCTATATTTAAATAACGAGTTCCAGTAATTAAGTTTTTGGTATTTGCATTTTCAGCAGTTAATTGGTATCCAATTAAATGACACCGATTATATAGGTATTTCCCATCGACTGTATCATATTTCACAGTATTCCAACCACTTGGTTTTACTTGTCCAATACTTCCTCTTTTTTCTTTCGGCATTAAATCTTGTCCAATAGAAGCTACACTATATTGACATCTTCCTAAAGAATCTAAATCACTATAGAATTCGAAGGATTGATCTGTGATTTCATCATTTGAAAAATAAGGTTTATTATTATTGATTACAATGTATGGATTTCCGCTATACGAAGGAATAGTATCTAATGTGATAGTAATTTCATTAGATAATTTAGATGATTTTACATCATTAGATTTTGTACATCCAGTAAGTATGGTGCTGAGTGTAAGTATGATGATACATATTTGTTTATAAAAATTAGTTTTTTTCATGTATATAAATCTCCTTTATTATTTTATCATGGGAATTCCCTTGAAATTCAGTACTTGACAATAATTTGAATTTATTCAAGTTTAAATCACAAAAATAATCACTTGGATATAATTTATTCCAGTGATAGATAATTAATTTTTGAATATTATTTTGGTAAGGTAATAAAGATTCATTTTCAACAAAACAAACATCATCAGCAGATGCTTCTTGTAAAAATGTATTTGAGATGTGAATCTTATAGTTAGAAAATAAAGAAGATGAGTATGTGTTCATATATATATATTGCGATGGATACATATTTACTATATCTTCGACGATTCGTATATCCCTACTTTGTCTTCGTTTATTAAACATCATTCCAAAATGATCATCAACACAAATAATAATATCCATAAAAGCACCTCCATAAAATGTAAATATTATATTTATGATATATTTAATAGTTTTATATCATGATATAAAAGTAAACCCATTCCTATTACAAACGAAGTTTCAGATAATGCACTTACACTGCCATATAATAAGAATAATAATGAATCAAAAATAACTAAGTAAATATGGTAAGGGAAAGTTTTTATAAAAAATGTATAATCCTTAGGTAATATTTCAAATAAAACATGAAATAGAACTATAGTGTATCCTACAGTGCCAAATACTCCAAAGCGTACATGCCATTTTGACATAATTGGAAATAATTTTAAATTATAAGGAATGACTGTTGCGATAATTAAGCTTATACAAGTTATATATAAAAATCCCCATCCTATAATGTTTTTGTAATTAAAATGCTTCATTATTTTTCTTGTATAAATTAGAAAATAAAAGGAAGCGCTAGTTGCCCATATAATTAAATAGAGCGGATGATGAAGATTGTTACCTAAACCAGTCAAATTTTCTTTGAAAAGACCACAATAAGGGATTGTTCCTAAATTTAATAGTATGAGAAAAATTACGTATAAAAACTGTATGTATTGTCTATTTTTAATCATTTATTCACCTCTTTAATATGTAATATTATAACAAAATATAAGATAAATTATATTTTTTTTACGTTTTTTTATTTTGGAAACGTATATATATTGTGAAGGCAGGTGATATTTTGCAAGAAAGAATAATTCGATTAAAGAAACGGAAAGATGGATTTTTAGAAGTACAGTGGAAAAATCAAGTTTTATTTGATGATTATTTATTTTCAAAAATGTATGAAGATCATAATTGTTTATTGTGTGTAAGAGATCCAAATATGGCTAATCGATTGTATTATGATATGAAAGGGTATGTTACATTATATGAATATTTAGATAGACATCAATTTCAACAAGGTGAATTTTTAGCTTTTTTAATTTTTTTATTTGAAGATTTAGTTCGAGTAAATGTGACAAAACCTGTATATTTAGATATTTCTTATGTGTTTTTATCACAAGATGGAAAATGTGTAAAATTTTTAGTGATACCTATACAACAAGATGGTAGATATCGTAAAAAAGAAGCAAAACGTTTTGTTGAAAAAATATTAAGAAAGGTAAAAAGTAATGAGGATTATGAAACCTTAGGAGTTTTGTTAAATTCATTAAAAAAAGAAGAATTTTCTTTTCCTATCATTTTACAAGATCTTCATACACTTTATGAACGAGAAAAAGAAAAGTTGCCTTGGTGGAAACGTTTTTTTCATAAAGAGAAAGAATATATTGTAGAGGAAATTCCTCAAGCTATCGTATATCCAGAGCAAAAAATGATGCAAATAAAAGAAGAAGCAAAAAATTATGAAGTTCAAAGATCTATATTAAAGCAAAATAAAAATAATGAAACGGTTGCTTTAATACAATCACAGATTCCTTATTTAGTAGATGTGAAAACTAAAAAAAAAATAATATTGAATAAGGATGTGTTTAGTATAGGAAGAAGTCCAGATAATGATTTTGTATTGAATGTAAAAGAAGTGTCTTCTTACCATGCACTTATACAAGTAAAAAAGCATTCAATAAAAGATTTACAGTCAAGTAATGGAACATATGTAAATAACCAAAAAATATTTGAATATCAATTAAAAAATGGTGATCATATTCGATTTGCAAATCAAGAGTATATATATGATGAAAGGTAATTATTGTGAAAAAAGCAGATATTTGTTTTTATGGAAAAGATTATGTATATAGAATAAATGTAGATGCGAATGTTTCAGATTCTTATTGGTTATATCAAAAAATTCAAGGGAAATTACAGCCAATTATAGAGTTAAAATATGATGAGAATGGATGGAGTTGGCATGGAAGTAAACAATGTTGTGATGCACAGCAACATACAGAAGGAAAAATAGAAATATATGGGTTATATTTATTTTATGGAAATGAACCATGGTGCTTATTATTTCAGAAATTAGAAGAAAAAAAGCCTTATAAAATATATATATTATCGGATGATGAAATAACGATTGGTAGAGATAATCAGTGTAATATTCAATATTGTAAAGAATACGTATCCAATATACATGCAAAAATATATAAACAAGATTGTTGGATTTTAGAAGATAATAGTAGTAAAAATGGAAGTTATGTAAATCAAAATAGAGCGGATAAACATATATTGAGTATTGGAGATTGTATACATATTATGGGACTAGAAATTATATTTTTAGAGCCATTTATTCTTATTCCAATGTTAACAAATATAAGTATTTCATATTTAGATGAATATAAAATATTACAAAATAATTATCAAGCTATTGATGTTGGAAATATACACAAGGAAGTTGTATATTTTCCTAAAATGATAGAAGATGGTATTAAAATAAAAAAACCTCAAATTTATAAATCTAATAATAATTATCCACTTTGGTTAACAATTGGTCCGTCATGTACGATGGGAATAATTTCTATGATGATGGGACTTGGAATGGTAATTCAAGGAATTGTATCAAAACAATCAATATGGCAAAATATTTTATCTGTTTTAATGATGCAAGGTATGTCATTATCAATGATTTTTTGGCCATTGTTAAATAGGAAATATGAAAAAAAACAAATTAATAAAAAACAACGAATGTATTATTTAACTTATAAAACATATTGCGAAAAAAAACAAAATGAGATTGATAGTTATATAAAAAATATAGAAGATGGTATATGTAAAAAAATAGATTGTTGGACAAACGATAAAAAAGGATATTGGTTTATTGATTCTAAGGATATGTATTTTGGACAATTTTTACTAGGAAACGGAGATATTAAAATAAATATACCTATACAGACGGATATACAAGAAAGTGAACAAATAGAAGAGGAAGAAAATAGTTTATTTAATGATCTATACGAACAGAGAATAAAAAATATTCATACAGGGATTTTTTTTGATTTAAAGAAAAGCAAACATATAGGAATATATGGAGAAAAAAGTATTTATATGGTTTTTTATATTCTTTTACAATTGTGTAAAACACATGATCCAAATAAATTAAAAATAATTTTAGTGTCAAAAATAAAATATTTAAAACAGTATCCAATTTCTTTATTATCACACTTGTTTTTTCAAGGGCAACGATGCCTATTTACGGATGTAAATCAATTATCGTATTTAGATTTGTTATTAAAGAGTATGGAAAAAAATAAAGTATCCTGCATATTGATTTTCATGTATCCTAAAATTCAAAAGATATTTTCTATTGATTTTATATTACAAAAATATCCTTTTTTACATATTATTCAACAAGAATTTGAAAAGGAGGATTTGTATTCTATTTATTCTGATTATATAAATATACAGCAACAAGACTTACTTATTTTAGAAACGGATGAAGTAAAACAGCAAATTCAGCTGTATCCTTTCAAGAAAAAATACATGGAAACGATTTTTTTAAAATTAAGTAAACAAAGTAATGATAATTTTATGAAAAAATCATATGATTTTTTAGATTTATATGAATGTGGAAATATTGAAATGTTAGATATTAGTAAAAGATGGAAAGAACATAAAAGTTATGGTACTTTAAATACTTTGATAGGAATTGATGAATATGGTGAAAAGTTATATTTAGATGCACATGAAACAAAACATGGACCTCATGGAATTGTTGCGGGTATGACAGGGTCTGGGAAAAGTGAATTTTTAATAAGTTATATTTTATCACTATGTATAAACTATAGTTGTGAAGAAATTACATTTATATTAATTGACTATAAAGGTGGAGGAATGGCTGATGCTTTATCAAAATTACCACATGTTGCATATGTTTTAACAAACTTAGATCAGAATTGTATGCAAAGATTTTGTGATGCATTGCAAGCTGAAGTTATAAATAGACAGAAACAATTTAAGAAAGTAATGAATATGTATCATATGACAAATATGGACATTGATTTATATCATGAATTGTATATAGAAAAAAAAGTACTTGTTCCAATACCACATTTGTTTATTATTGCAGACGAATTTGCAGAGTTAAAAACACAACATCCAGAATTTATGCAACAAATAAAACAGGCAGCTAGAATAGGAAGAAGTTTAGGAATACATTTAATTTTAGCAACCCAAAAGCCATCTGGATGCATTGATGATGAAATATGGAGTAATGCAAGATTTCATATTTGCTTAAAAGTACAAGATCGTAGTGATAGCTTGGATATGTTAAAGAAAGAGGATGCATGTTTTTTACAAAAGTCAGGTGATTTTTATTTACAAGTAGGGAACGACGAATTATTTAGAAAAGGTTATGCTCCATATACACAAACCCCCTATTTTCCTTATGATATGTATGAGTTAAAACAGGATAAAGAAGTGATTGGTTATGATAATTTTATGCATCAAATATACGCAGAATGTTTTTTTAAAAAGGATGTTCAAAGAAATTCGCAATTATCAGAAATATGTACATATGTCCAACAGTTGAGTAAACTTCAAAAATATAAAGCACCTTTTTTCATGCAACCAACATTATCGTTTTATGAACAAACAGTGTTTAGTAGAGGTCTACAGCCTTGTTTAGGAAAAATGGAAGAAAGTAAAAATAGAATACAAGTACCATTTTATTTATTTAAGGAAAATTTTCAATCTATGCTGTTATTAGGAAAACAAAATAGTGGGAAAGGTTTATTTATAAAGCAATGGTTATATGAATTGATTCGTTTATCAAATATTCAAAAACAATGGATTATTATTTTAGACGGGAGTGATAATAAATTTATAGAATTTGAAAATTTATCTATAATAACGATTATTAAGAAAGATGAAAAAGAAAAAATAGAAAGTTTTATGTATCAATTTAAAAATCATATATTAAAAGAAGAAATAAAGTTTTGTATACGTATGATTATATACGATTATTCAATATGGAAGGAAATTTATGAAGATTTTGATGAGTGTTTATGTTCATGGATTTTGCAATCAAAAAATAGAAATATTCAGTATTGTATTACGAATACATCATTCGATGGAATAACTTATAGAATGTTGTCGTATTTCGAAGATAAATATTGTTTTCAATTACAAAATCAAACAGATTATCAACAAATGTTTCAGCATATTGAAATTTTTCCTTCCTTGAAAAAGGGAAATGGAGTAATGGAACGAAATCATCATATATATAATTTTCAAATTCTACCATACACAAAAGACAATAAATATAAAATTTTGAATAAAGTTCAAAATAATGATCCAATTTTTGAAATTCCTTTATTACCTAAAATAATATATCCTAAATTTCAAAATAAAAAACTTTATATAGGAATGAATGTAATTACTAAAGAACATTGTTGGATATCATTACCTGCTATAGTGTTTGTAATTCGTGCATTTCAAATAGATAATCAATATAAACAATATCTTAGTATATATCAAGAAAAATTTAGAGATGAAATTAAAATTATGGATGATATTTCATTGATTGATGATTGTAAAACATGTGTATGTTTTTTAAATTTACGTGGTTTAGTTGATTTATCAATGCATTCTTCATATATGGAGTGGTTATATACCGCAAACTTTGTATGGATAGGGAAGGGATTATCAGAGGCAGCTTCTTTATTAAGACTTCCAATGGAATTTATGAATAAGGAATTAGATGAATGTGAAGCAATATGGTATCGAAAAGGAGAATGTATATGCGTCAAATTATTGGAGATGAGTGGAGATGGAACGTAGTATTTTTATTACCGTATATGTACCGACGGTGTTTTTACATATAGATGTTTCAATAACAATAAATATGAAAGTAATAGAAGCATTAGAACTTTTATATAAAATTATTAGATATCAAATTGATGATGGGAGATCGTTTGATTTGTTTACTATTATGTATGATGCAGAAAGAAATATAATACTTCCATTGCAAGAAACGATACAGCAAGTAGGTCTTGTTAATGGAAGTAGAATCTACGTTATATAGGAGGAATATATATGAGCGTTAGAATTAATGTTGATCCAGCTCGATTAGAAACGAGTGCAAGTCATATTGAGCAAATGTATTTAATGTATGAAAAAGAATATCGATTATTATTTCAATATGTAGAGAATTTAAAGGTAAATTGGCAAGGTAAAGATAATCAAGCATTTGTACAACAAATTGAATCTTTTGAAAAAGATTTTAT
Organism: Longicatena sp.; assembly: GCA_029258245.1. GTDB lineage: Bacteria > Bacillota_I > Bacilli_A > Erysipelotrichales > Erysipelotrichaceae > Longicatena_A. The sequence goes on from JARHZK010000072.1 coordinate 12,310, forward strand.
TGCAATGCAAAATGTAATGAAAGAATATGCAGAGTTTTTAAAACAATGTGCAAAAGCATATCGTATGACACAGAATGAATGTACATCATATGCAAAGCGTTTATTTGGATAGGAGAAGACAATGGATACTGTAAAAATAACGATTGCAGAGGTTCAACAAACTGCAAATTTAATTCGTATACAAAATGAAAAATTAGATCACTGTTTAAAAGATATACATATGGTAATGAAGCAATTATCAGCATATTGGCAGAGTCCTGCGCAAACAACTTTGCAAACAAGATTTCAATCATTATTACCAGTTTTTGATAATTATCATGAAATTGTTTCATCCTATGCTAGTTTTCTTGATCAAACAGCTATGACATATCAAAACCTAGAAAAGCAATTACAAACTGGTGCAGATCAATTTTAATAAAAATAATAAATGCAACAATACCAAATGCATTTACAACAACTTGAGCAGCAAATAAAAATAATTAGAGAACAGTTAAAATATGCTGCGAATACAAATGAAAATAGACATTTGGATATGACATTAAGTTATATGCAAAAAGAAATAGATAAACAAAAACGAATTTTATATCAATTATATTTGTGATATATATTGATACAAAAAAAATATACTCAATCCAATTCTTATTTCAAAAATTACCAATATATTTATTGCATCAAAATTTAAATCGATGTAAAAAATATAAAAAGTTAAAAAATGATATTTATTTTCAACAATTAGAGTCTTCTATTATTGAGTTAAAAAATATGCAACAGCAATGTGTTTTATATTGTTCATATAGTAAAAAAAAATATGAACAAACAGAATATAAAATACGAAAACAAGCAGAAAAAATGAAGTATGATTCTTTATGGAAAAAGAGTAAAATGAATGTTTATCATCATTTTCATACTTCTATAAGAAAAGATAAATCAATTATTTCTTATTTGAAAAATGGAGCATGTGTTGGGATATTTGCTGGAATAGATGTTTTGAAATTTCAAAAAAAATATAACTCTAAATACGTAAATGGAAAAATAAATACAGTTTTAGGAAATGCACAAATTTCTGGAGATGCAAAAGGAACTCTTTTTGATGACAAAAAATTTCGACCAGAGCTTATGTTAACTGGAGAAGCAAGTGCATCTTTAATAAAGAATCAGATGAATGTCTCTTTGGGAAATTCACATATACATGCTGATGGAGAGTTAGATGTACAAGTAGGATGCGCGAAAGCAGAAGGAAAGGCTGTTATCAATAAAGAAGAAATCACAATAAAAGGTGACGTTGGTATGGCAGCTGTGAAAGGAGAAGCAAAAGGCAGTATTACTTTATTTGGTGTTACGATTAGCGCCACTGGAACTGCAGAATTAGGATCTATTGGAGCGAGTGCAGAATTTTCAAGTAAAAAAGGTGAATTTTCATTTGGTGCTAAAGGCAGTTTGATTGCAGGTTTAGGATTTCGTATCAAGGTAAATTATTAAGGAGAAAATTGTGAAAATAGAGACATTAGATGAATTACTACCCTTAGGTTCCATTGTGACATTAAAGGGAGGAACAAAAAAGATTATGATTTGTGGCCGTATTCAGGAAGAAATAAAAAGTCATAAGCAGTATGATTATACAGCTTGCTATTATCCAGAAGGAATATTGGATCCACACGAATTATTTTTATTTCAACATGAAGATATTGAACGTGTATATTATGTAGGAATGCAAGATGATGAAGAATTTGCATTTCGTCAATTTATTGTAGATAAAATGAAAGAAAAAGGATATGTAAAATAGAGTTCTGTATAAATAGAACTCTATTTTACTCTTTTCTTCAATGTGAAAATAAGGTATGCTTATTAAGGCTAGAGAAAAGAGGTTTCCAAATGATAGAGTTTGAAAAGAAAATCGTTCATGTATTAGATTGTGAACATAATAATTGTATTTTATCAGAAAAATGTATGGATGAAGAGTATGAAGAAATTTTAAAAGTATTAAATAGTAAGACAGAAAAAGTATTTCATAGTTCAGCAAGAAAATTAGGAACATTTCAAGAAATGAGCATATGTAAAAAAATGCTACAACAATGGAAAAATGAAAATATAAATTTTGAAACATTTAGTCAACAGTTAGCACAATATATTTTTGATAAAAAGATGGAACTAGCACAATATCATACAAGCGATTTAGTGATTGCAGTTATAGTATATGAAAATCGTAGATATCTGCTTATATTAGACAATGCGTGTGTAAAAGGAATTACGCATAATGTAAGTAATGATGAAGGATATATAAAGACAGAAATTATACCATATAGAGCACTTATTAGTACTACATTGAGTAAAAAAGATTGTGCAGTATTAATTGAATTATCCGATGAAAGTATTTATTGCGTGGAAAACAACGTGGAAATAGAAGCAGAAAAAGTTAATTTTTACGCAGATATTATATTACAAAGTAGTATTATCCCATCATATAAAGAAAATATAAAAAATATTACAAAATTGACAGAGGCATTGACAGAAAAATATGATTTAGATGAAGTAAGTATAGTTCCTAAATTAAAAAGTTTGGTTGTGGACAATATTTCATCAAATACACCAATTCAAATTGACGAAATAGCTGATGAAGTATTTATGAATCAACCACTTGCCAAAGATGAATTTAAATCAGAATTAAAAAAACAAGGGGTACCAAAAGAAATAGCTGTTGAAAATGTAAAGCCTACACGTTCTGAAAAAGTTCAAAAAATAAAAACAGACAAAGGTATAGAAATTATTATTCCAGTGGATTATATGAATTCAAAAGAATTTGTTGAATTTCATACACAACCGGATGGTACAATTTCGATTCAATTAAAAAATATTAATCATATTTCTAGTAAATAAATTATAATTTAAATAAACATAGTGCATTTAAGTTTTATTAATTTTATTATTATGACATAATAATGTTCGTATAGTAATAAATTTGAATATACTGTTGTATAAGGAGGGATTAATGATGTCGAATTTAAAGAAGATGCTTATAATAGAAGAATGTTTTTTTCGATGTTGTTACTCTAAACAAAAATATGAATTTATTATACAATAGGAGGAAAATAAAATGGAAACACTAAAATTTATAGGAAATACACCTTTATATCATATTGAAAATACAAATATATATGTAAAACTAGAAAAATATAATGTTGCAGGAAGTATTAAGGATCGTGCAGTACTTGGAATGCTTCAACAAGCAATCAAAGAAGAGAAAATTAAATCAAATACTATCTTAATTGAGGCGACGAGTGGAAATACAGGAATCGCACTAGCTATGCTTGGGGCCATTTATAAAATTCCAGTTATTATTGTAATGCCTGAAACAATGAGTTTAGAAAGAAGAAAATTAATACAAGCATATGGAGCAAAATTAATATTAACAAGTGGTGAAAAGGGAATGCAGGGATCTATTGATGAAATGAATCGATTAATAGCAGATAATGAAAATTATATGTCTTTATCACAATTTGATAATCCTGCAAATCCAATGATACATTATCAAACAACTGGAAAAGAAATTTTACAACAACTACCTGACGTGGATATTTTTGTTGCAGGAATTGGCACAGGAGGAACATTTAGCGGAGTTGCAAGATGCTTAAAAGAAGCAAATCCTGATATTCGCTGCATTGCAGGTGAACCCAAGGATAGTGCAATTATTAGTGGATACAAAGCAGGTCCACATAAAATTCAAGGAATTGGTGCCAATTTTATACCTAAAAATTTTAATCAAGATTTAGCAGACGATGTTATGCTAATATCAAATGAAGATGCTATTGAAGAAACAAAAAATTTTGTAAGAACAACAGGTATTTTAGTTGGAATTAGTAGTGGTGCAAATATAGCATTAGCAAAACGTTTAGCAAAATATTATCCAGATAAAAAAATTGTGACCATTGCTCCTGATGGGGGAGAAAAATATTTATCAG
>JARHZK010000078.1 GCA_029258245.1 Longicatena sp.
AATTCTTCTTTTGTGATGTCATGAGGATAAATTTCGCTATATACTCCTAATTCGCGAATTTCTCTTGCTAATCTTGTGTTGTTTGTGCTTCCTAAATCCAAAATTACAATCATATCTTGTTTCATAAATTACACTCCTTCTTACTATCAAATACAGTTTAACATAATATCAAAAAAGCTTATATATTTTTTTGAATTTTTAAACCATTTTGAAATATTCTATATTTTATATTTTTTTTTTTTAATTTTCAAGAAAAATAATACAAAAATTTCATTTTTTCTAGATATTGCCATATACTATTTCTATAGTTTTTCAAAAAGAGAGGCAGGAGCACCACATAGTGGACAAATATAATCTTCAGGTAATTCTTCGCCTTCATAAATATATCCACAGATAGAACATCTCCATCCTTTTTTATCAACTTTTTCTTGATAACTAGAAGCATTCTTTGGAGTAGCTCCATTTTTTACTTGATGATAATATGCATATGTCATAACCTCTTCATTACTCAACACATTCATATCCACTACTTCACCTACAAAAATCACATGTGTTCCTACATCTAACGTAGACACTACTTTACATGTAAAATACGCTGCCATATGTTCTTGAATATATGGCATAGCTTCTTGATCAATTACATGTTCAATTGTTTCATATTTATTAATATCTTTTCCAGATTGAAATCCAAAATGACGAATAACATCCATATCTATATTTTGTGTTAATACAGTTGCATTAAAAACTCCACTTTTTTCAATTAATTGTTCTGTATAATTATCCTTATTTAGTGTAATACTTAATTGTACTGGAGATGATGTAACTTGCTGCAGTGTATTCGCAATACATCCACTTGATTTCCCTTCAAAACTTGATGATATTAAATACAATCCACAACTTAATTTATGTAAACTTTCTTGATTCATTATATATACCTCCTATTATACTTCCACCTATAGTATGCACAATTTATGCAAATTTGTCCAAGCATTTACACAAAATACAATTCTTTTAAATTATTAATATTTTTTAAGATTTTTTATATTAAATTTATGCAATAATATATTTACAATGCTTACTAAGTATTGGTTTCATAAAATACATATAGTCATAATACATATTAATAAGGAGGGATTTTTATATGTATAAACAAAAGAAGCATAGAAATATTCAATACAAAAGAATAGGTATATTAATTGGAATACTTATTTTAATCATCGCATTAGTTTTTGGAGCTTTTCGAATATTCCGTAATCCATATAAAAAATATGATACGTACAATGAAACAACTAAAAACTATGGAGATTTAAAACATGAAAAAGAATTAGAAAAAGAAAACTACTATTTTAGCTTTTACTATCCTAAATATAAAGAAGATGCCTTGAATAAAATTGTCGAACAATATAAAAAGGATTATATTTCTAAAAAAACAGATGGAAAAGAAATGAAAATTATTACTGTTGATTATGATAGTGAATTAATTTATGATCACTATGTTTCCTTAACATTCCATCAAACAGTTCAAAATGAAGATAACAAAATTCTAAAGAAAGAAGATATTTCATATAACTATGATTTAAAACGTAACAAACTATTAACTGTAAAAAATGTATTACGTAGAAATTTTATCTCTATGTTAGAAAAAGAAGCTACAAAACAAGGATTTAAAAAAGAAGATATAAAATTAGATAGTTTAAATAATTTTATTGTTTCCAACGATAAACTTTCTTTTTATTTCAATAATGATTCTTCCAAATTATTAACTATTGACTATAAAAATCATAAACCTTATATTGCGTTAACAGATAAAAATATCCCTTCCTACTTTATGAAAGATCCAATTGAACCAGCAAAACAACCTAAAATAGATCCTAATAAAAAACTAATTGCCTTTACTTTCGATGATGGTCCAAAGCCTGAAAATACAATAACAATTATGAATGAACTAGAAAAGTACAATGGTAGAGGTACATTCTTCATGTTAGGACAAAATATGGATTTATATCCAGATATTGTAAAAGAAGTATACAAGCGTGGACATGAAGTAGCAAATCATTCATGGGATCATTCTCAAGATATTGCTTTTACAGGAAAAATGAATGCAAAAGAAGTAACCGAAGAAGTATATGCACCAAATGATGTTGTCTTTAAACTAACTGGTTTTGAGCCAAGATATTTCCGTCCCCCTTTTGGCTCTATAAATGACACATTAAATTCTGTTTGTGGATTAGATATCGTTTTATGGGATATTGATTCTGAAGATTGGAGCAACCATAATGCTAATAAAATGACGCAAATCATTGAAGATACTGCAAAATACGGAGCAAAAGTTGTTTTAATGCATGATATTCATGCTGATTCTGTTGAAGGAGTAAAACTTATCTTAAAAAAATTACATGATAAAGGATATCAGTTTGTTACGATCGATACCCTCCTACAACATGAAGGAAAATATTTGACTTCATCGAATAATGTAATACCTTCAAAAATTGGAAAATAAAAAAAGAACTGTGACAAGTAAGAGAATTTAATTATTCTCTGAACATCACAGTCTTTTTTATTTCGAAATAACGTATTTTAAGATATTCTAAAAACACTTTTCTTAAAGAATATCCTTCTTAAAAAAGTAAAAAGATGATTGCCAGCGTCTTGGTAGGGTCATAAGAACAAACATCGTAATTTTAAAAATCATTAAAATCATTTACATTTATCTCCTTAAGACTTCCATAACTGTAACGCTCAAATCTCTTTTGGAATATCATGCTTATATGAATTTTCAAAATCTAGTAGTATATAAGGTTGATATGTTGTATAATATTCTTGGTTAATTTGAGTATAATTCATAAATGAATTATACCAAAAAACACATCTTTTTCCTTATGGAATTGGATGTGTTTTTTTATGGTCTATGATTTATTTATCAC
>JARHZK010000079.1 GCA_029258245.1 Longicatena sp.
CTACCATTTTTATATAGTTCAACACAATTCAACTTAAATACATAATCATATTTCATATAAAAACCCTCCTTACTGGTTTGTCCAGTAAAGAGGGTACATATCAAACTTAGTGGGTTCACTTCAAAATGTTGAAGTGTACTTTTTATTTATTCTCTTCTTTATTAACTTGTAACTCAATACGATATGGTAACTGATATAATTCAATACCTGCTGCTTGTAACATTCGTTTACTTGCAACAGTAGAATCCGTAGATGCATATTTATCAGATTCATATACAATACGTTTAATTCCACTCTGGATAATTGCCTTCGCGCATTCATTACACGGAAATAATGAAACATAAATACTACATCCTCGTAAATCATGCTTACTATTTAAGATAGCATTTAATTCTGCATGTACGACATATGGATATTTAGTTTCTCCATAATCACCTTCTCGGTCCCATGGAAATTCATCATCACTACATCCGTTTGGAAACCCATTATATCCTATGCTTACAACACGATGTTCATCACTAACAATAACTGCTCCTACTTGGGTATTTGGATCTTTGCTACGTTTTGCGCTTAAATGAGCAAGTCCCATAAAATATTCATCCCAATTTAAAACATCTTTTCTTTTCATATAATTACTCCATTCTATATAGATTATTATAGCATGATTCCAAATATTTCGCATAAGAATTCATATACGTATTCTTATATATATCAACTATATCTTGATTCACATTTTTTTCTATTGGTGTTACACTATGTACTTGAACACCTATTATACACATAATAATTGCCAATAAACTACATGCATATTTTCCATGAGTTTGAAATTGAGAATAACGATTATTTTTCAATATTGCCATAGCATATAAAACACCAAACACAAAACCTCCTAGATGTCCTAAAATAGACATTCCAGGCATAATCCAAACAAAAAATAGATATATTGCCACTTTAAAAATTGAATATTTTACAATAGGAATTTTATAAGTACTATTTACTATACATGAAAAAATATATGCACCACCAATTCCCCAAATCATTGCTCCACAACCAAAAGCAATTACATTTTTATCTGCAATTAACATACTTAAATATCCAAAAAAACTAGAACCAAATGCCAATAACAAATATTGCTTCTTAGTGAACAATGGTTCTGATAATTTTGCTATTTGATAGAACACATACATCATAAACATAAATGAAAAAATATCATGATGAATAAATCCTGCACTTATTAATCGAAAATATTCTCTTGCTGCTACAATATTTGCTTTATAATATGCTCCGGCAGCTATCATTCCATTTAAACTATTTTTTGTTAAAAATTGTAACGCAATCACTAGACATAAACATATCAAAAATACCCCAATAATTCCAATGGTTACTTTTGGACGTAAATGTTTTTTTGTTTCTTTAATCATACGAACTTGTTGTTTTTGTTGAACTTCTTCAATTTCTCTAGTTAAATCAGCAACTTCTTGATCAACATTCTCAACATCATGCATAACTTCAATCAAATGTGGAAATTGTCCCAAAATTGAAGTAGAACTAATTTTATTAGGAAAAACATGTACTAACTTCATATATGTATTTTCAATTGTAAAGTTAGTAGGGGTAGTATCTAAAATAAGCAAAATTCCTTCTCTTTGTATTAAATCTAAAATCATCCGATGTACTTGTCTCATATAAGATATAGTTTCAACTACATTTTCAATTGGTTTACTACATATGCGAATGACAGGATACTCTGTATTATTTTTATTTGCTAACCATATATCTTCTTTAAACTGTTTTACTCGAATTATTTGATAATCATACATTGTTACTAAATAATGTATTACTTGAAATGCATAAACATCATATTTAGAAAATTTCATGCTATTACCTCTGTTCATTTCGTAATTCATCTAGAACATCTTGGAACTGTTTTGGTAATTCAGCTTCAACAGTTATTTTTTCATGTGTTGTTGGATGAACAAATGTTAATTGATGTGCATGTAATAATTGTCCATTTGTTTGCATTGTTTTACGATATGAATATTTTTCATCACCAACTACTGGATGCCCTATATACTGCATATGAACACGAATTTGGTGTGTTCTACCAGTTTCTAATCGACACTCCACTAATGTATAACTATTAAAACGTTCCATAACTTTAAAATGTGTGCGTGCTTCTTTGGAATTCGTTGCAGTTACCGCCATTTTTTGACGATCGTTTACATCTCTTCCAATAGGAGCATCAATAGTTCCAAAATCATGTTTAATAACACCATGAACTAGCGCATAATATAAACGATTTACTGTCTTATCTTGCAGTTGTTTACTTAATTCAATATGAGCTTTATCATTTTTTGCAACAATTAACAACCCTGTTGTATCTTTATCGATACGATGAACAATACCTGGTCGTAACACCCCATTAATACCAGATAAATCTTTGCAATGATATAATAACCCATTTACTAGTGTTCCAGTTAAATTTCCTACTGCTGGATGTACCACAATTCCTTTTGGTTTATCAATCACAATAACATCACTATCTTCATATCGAATATCTAAATCCATTTTTTCTGGTTTTGCTTCCGTTTCTATCTCATCATCAAATTCAGCTGTAATATGATCTAATGGTTTCACTTTATAATTCGCTTTTACCACTCTTCCATTTACAGATATCAATTGTTCTTGCAATAATTGTTGAACGCGACTACGAGATAAATCAGTTTCTTTTTCTACAATATATTTATCGATTCGAACAATCTTTTCATCACTCAATACCGTAATATCTATTTTTCGCATGTCGATGCACCTCCATAATACTGTTCCAAAAATACAGAAACAAAAATTAGAAAAACTCCAATACATAAAGCAATATCCGCTATATTAAATACTGGGAAATCATATCCCACAATAACAAAATCTAAAAAATCTCTTACATGATGAAAGACAATTCGGTCAATAAAATTCCCAATCGTCCCTGCCATCATCATAATTAAACCATAGCGTGTTAAATAATCATTCTTTTCTGCATTATGATAAAAATATACCATTAAAATAAATGCAACAATGGTGATAATGAAAAAGAATCCTTGCTTACCGTCAAGCATACTCCAGGCAGCTCCTGTATTATGAAGATAGGTAATTCTAAAAAAATTTGGAATCAATGTAATACTTTCTCCTACCATCATATTTAAATCTATCATCCATTTACTAATTTGATCAGCAAATATAATACCAATAAATAATACTATTTGTTTAAGCTTCATAATAATCACCTTTCTAGAATAATAAAATCGAATTCATTATATCAAGATTCCTCTTCGTATACAAATACCTCATGCATTTTTATAAAAAAACATGTATGGATTTTCATACACGTTTATCTTCTATTTTCCAGTACTTCCAAACCCGCCATTACGCTTTAAATCTACATTATCATCTTCAGTAATACCAAATGGTAAGAAAATTCCCTGCATAAAACCTTCACCTTGTTTCATTTCTAAAATTTTATTTTCATTAGAATCATTAGTGATTTTAGCAAAAATATGACCTTCGTTATCAGAATAATAATAATCACTATCAATGATACCAACTGTATTATTCAATTGTATACGATATTTGAAGCCTAATGAACTTCTTGGATATAAAGATAATACCCATCCATTTTCCATTTCTGCTCGAATTCCTGTTGGAATTTTAATCGTTTCATTTGGTTTTAATGTGAAAGTCAGTGGAGAATAAAAATCATAACCAGCCGATCCTTTCGTTGCTCTTTTAGGTAATGCAATCGAGTCATAAATCGTTTTAATATCATCACATTCAGAAAATGTGTCTTTCCAATCAGTTTCAAATTGTTCAAAACTCACTTTATAAAATTTTGCAATACGATTCATTATATATCACTCCCTACTACTTTACTTCAATTCCATTTTCATTTGCATAACTTAATAATGCTTGTGCAATTTGATCTGGACATGATGTTTTTTTTGCTCCACATCTTACTCCTTGAAAAGATGTAATAATTTCAGAAACTGTTTTATTTTCTAAAATTCTAGAAATCCCTAACAAATTGCCTGGGCATCCGCCTACAACAACTACTTTCTTCACAATATTTCCTTCCATTTCAAATGTCATACTTTGTGAACAAACTCCTTTTGGTTTATATGTAAATTTATTCATTATTCCATCTCTCCTAACTTCATTCTTTTTAATACTTGTTTTCCAACATATGCTATACATAATCCTGTTGGTATTCCTAATAAAATTAATACA
>JARHZK010000083.1 GCA_029258245.1 Longicatena sp.
TGAAGCAATTCAGTTTTTAAAATTTCCTGATCTAATTTATTGTAAAATTTCTGTATATCCTCAAAAGGATATTGATTCATTAAAACCTCAACACATTTATCTATATCCATGCTTGTTCTTTTTACATGTTTCATATTCATCAACTCCTTGATGAACTTATTATATAGTGCATTATTACACAATAGGTATAACAATCATAAAACACCATTAAAATTAAATGCAGCTTTATCAAAAAAAAGGGAAGCTCTATTCCCTTTTAATGTTATTGACAATTTCCGTCGCAAGATCCCCCGCAACTAGAGCATCCACTTTGTTGAGCAGCTAACTGTTGTTCATATACTAATGTATCGATAACAATGCATTCAATTTCTAATTTTACATCTTTTGGTAAACGAGCAATTTGAACACAACTTCTTGCTGGATATGGTTCTTCTAAATATGAACCATATACTTCATTCAATTTATCAAAGTCATTTAAATCACTACAGAAAATAGTTGTTTTTACAATGTGTTTAAAATCCAACCCCATATCATTTAATACAGCTTTGATATTTTTCATAACACGATGTGTTTGTTCCTCAATTGTTGTTCCTTCCACTTCTCCTGTTTCAGGATTTAATGGAATTTGTCCTGATAAATAAACAAAGTCACCTAATTTTACAGCTGGTGAATAAGGACCTAATGCTTTAGGCGCATTTTCTGGTTTAAATGATTTTAAAAAGATATTCATTTTAATTTTCCTCCTAATCTAATAAATCATCATCGTCATTAAACGATTTTATCTGTAACTCAAGTCTAGTAGTCATACCATCCTTTGTATCCAGTACTTTTATTTCGAAATTTTCATATTCTAGCTCGCGACCTTTACGTACTTTACGCATTCCATTTAATTCATAAATCCATGTAGCAAATGTTCTAGATTTTGTTTTTGGTAATTCTTGGTCCTCTACATATCTATCAAAGAAATCAACCAAATTTACCTTAGCATCGATAACAAATGTATGATGTCCAATTTCAATTACATGATTTGGTAAAGGATCATATTCGTCATAAATTTCTCCAACCAGTTCTTCTAACACATCTTCTAATGTAACAATTCCTACAAAAACATGAGATGTTTTTGATTCTTCAACAATTGCCATATGTTCCCGTGACTTTTGTATTTGTTCAAGTACATCAGGTAATTTTTTTCTTTGTGTGACAAATTCCGGCTCTTGCATCAGTTCTTTAATGCATATTTCTCTTTCTTCAAGTAATGCATCTAATACATCACGAACACGCAATATACCTACAACTTCTAGTGTTTCATAAGAAATAATTGGAAGTCTAGATAATTTATGATTTTTCAAAACAACTTTTAATTGATCGTATGTCTCATTATCATATAAAAAAACAACTTGATCTTTAGGAACCATAATATCTCGAACATTTTTATCATCAAATTCAATAACGCTTTCAATCAGTTCCCGTTCTTCTTGTTCTAACACGCCTTCTTGTTCAATTGTTGATACAATTTCTAATAATTCATCTTCCGTAGCTGTTACATTTTCAATATTCATCTTCTTTTCCCATGCATCTTCTATTTTTTCTACTATCGATGAAATTGGTCTAAAGATGGTGATTAAAATAGATAATGGTTTAGCCATCAGTAATACAACTGTTTCAGATTTTGATTTTGCAATAATCTTAGGTGCAATTTCCCCAAATATTAAAATCAAAATCGTCATAATTCCTGTTGCAACTGCAACTCCACTAGCTCCAAATATCTCTGTAAATAAGGATGTTGCAAGTGAAGTAGCCAAAATGTTCACGACATTATTACCAATCAAAATTGTTGTAATGGCTGCAGTGAAATTCTTAGAAATATTATATGCTGTTTTTGCTTTTTTATTCCCATTTTTAGCCATTTGCTTTAATCGTATCATATTTACACTAGAAAAAGCTGTTTCTGTTGATGAAAATATCGCCGATATACTAATCAAAACAAGTAACGCAATTATTAAAAAAATATGCGATCCGGATCCGTCCAAATAAAACCACTCCTCATTATATCGTTCGCCTTTACTTCTAAGTAAAAGATTTACTTTTACTATAGTATGTATTATATCGCAAATAAAAAAAATTTCAATTCTTATACTTACGATAACTATTTTTATCTCCTTTTTTTCCCAGTATCATATTAATGATTTTAGTACACAATATTTTTAGGAGGAAAAAACATGAAAAAAATAGATTCTAAAAAACTTCGTTTCATTGCTGCAAGAAGAAATAAACATGGTAAATTAAGCGATTTTAAAGACAATAACGGAAAAGTATATAACTATGAACAGGCACTAGAAATCGTTGAAAAAGGAATTGTTGAAAATGCTATTCCTTTTACTGGACGTGATGGTACACGACATATTCGTGGTACAAAAAACGGCAATGACTCTATAAGCTTAAAAAAATTAAAAAATTTCTAAAAAAAAAGCACAAGATTTTAAATTTTCTTGTGCTTTTTTTCCTTCTACACTCATATAATTTAAGAAATTTTTATATTGCTATATTCATTAATTTGAGTATTTAGTGATATATATTAGACTATTTATCAAAAAAATA
>JARHZK010000086.1 GCA_029258245.1 Longicatena sp.
CACTTCTACTTGTTTAGCTTTTGAAGTTTTTTCATATACATTATGGTATTTGTTGTCCCCTTCATATAATTCTATCTTATATGATAGAATATTTTGATTTTCATCTGTACGCTCAAACAAAATGTTAATCTGCTTTACATTCTTAATACCATTTAAATCAATTTCAATATACTCTCCGTTTGCTTTATCTTGGTTAGTTCCCCAATGCGTAGTCTTATCGCCGTATACTGCATTTTTAGCAGGGTTCACATTTTCACTATCTGAAGCAGTTACTTTTTGATTTAAAGCTAAATTTTCATTTCCCGCTTTTTGTACATTTACTTCTGCTTTGACTGTCCCAATTGAAAATGTTGATACTGTCATTGCACAAGCAAGTACTGAATTAACAAATTTCTTATTCATAGTTCTCCTCCTATTGTATTTTGGTTCATAGATTTTATAACAAAAATATTTTTTGATTTTACAGGATTTTCTATTTTTTTTGTAATATAAATCTACAAATCTATGAATAGAGTATCACAATATTTTCCTTAATGTCAATAAATTTGTAAGGGATTTCTCGAACAATTTGTAAGTGGTTACTTTATTTTTGTGTTTTCATTGAGGTTTAAGTTTATTTATATACATAATTAAATTATCTGCTGTTACCTTATGTATATAGTCTAATAAACATTAGTTACCAAATACAATATAAAAGAAAAATGATGCTCATTTATCACAGTGTACAATACAACATATATAAATATTATTTTTCCCAACAGAAAAAAGGCCTCCTTTAATAAGAAGACCTTTACGATATTATAAATTTTCAGAATCGAGAACAAACTCTTCATTTTTTGAATTTGCAAACTTTCCAATAACTAAACTTAATACCATCATAACGACTGCAACAACGACCCATCCCATACCATACTTATAGAATGGAAGATATTTACATAAATCAGTTAAAATTCCCATAGGTATATGTAATTGATCCAAAGAATAAATTACACTAATAACGCCTACAAAACCAATCGTACAAGGATAGATAAATTTATTATTATTAAGTTTTTTATCCAATAATCCTAAAACGATTAATGCAATTGAAATTGGATAAATAGCATTTAACACCGGAACAGAAATACTTAAAATAGTTGTTAAACCTTGATTACATACAGCAAATGAAAATGCAACGATAATTAATACCCATTGACGATATGTAACTTTTTTTGTTAATGTTGAAAAATATTGAGAAATCGATGTAATCAAACCAACACAAGTTGTAAGACAAGCAAGTGTAAAGATAATCGCTAATAAAATTGCTCCTGTATTACCAAATAATTGATGAACGATACAACGTAATGTCCAAGCTCCATTTTCTTGAATTGGATACATTCCTGATGTTTGCATTCCCATAAATGATAACATCAAATAAATTACCGCTAAAATACTTCCTGCAAATAAACCTGCTTTCATTGTATAATGCATGACATCTTTCTTTTCTTTTACATGTAATCCACGTAATGTTGTCGCAATTACTAACCCAAAATTTAAAGCGGCAATGGTATCCATTGTCTGATATCCTTCTAAGAATCCTTTTACGATTGGACCATCTGCATATGCCGGTTGTGCTGGTGCTACTCCAGCATCTCCTTTAAATACAAAACTTAGAAATAAGAAACTTAGCAACGTTAGTAATGTTGGAGTTAAAAATTTTCCAATTCTTTCAACTAATTTATTTGGTGTCAATGCTAACCATAATGCAACTAAGAAGAAGACTGAAGAATACAACAACATAAACCATCCAAAAGATGCTCCTTCTGGTAAATATGGTGCAATTGCCATTTCAAATGGTACAGATGCAGCTCTTGGAATTCCAAGACCTGGACCAATTGATAAATAAATTAAAATTGTAAATATCATAGCAAACTTTACATTTACTTTTGAAGCTAGTTTTTCTAAACCATCAAATTCTGCAACTACAATTACTCCTAGAACAGGAAGAACTACTGCAGTAACTAAGAATCCTAACATCGCTAAGGGAGTTTGGCTTCCTGCATTTTGTCCTAAGAATGGTGGAAAAATTAAATTCCCAGCTCCAAAAAATAATGAAAATAACATAAAACTTACAAGTAACATCTTTCTCTTTCCTAATTTCATATAAATGTCCTCCTACTATGTACTTGTGTATTATAGATAATTCTATAATACGGAAAACATTGAATCTGTATAAGAGAACAGTGGTTTTGAAATAAAAAAATCGTCCTATCATAGGACGATTGATTATCGCGGTACCACCTAATTTTCCAAAATATACATTTTGGCTCTTACTACATCGAACAATGCATGTCACCGATAACGTGGCTCTACTCCGTCTCGCTTACTTTATTCAGCTCGCATCTCAGGGATGATTTCATGTTATAGTTTCCTTAAGCAATTTTCACCAACCATTGCCTCTCTAATAAGTGTTTCTATCCATTACTTGTTCCCGTCTGTCGATTTTTTTCATTTGTTGAAAGTATATTATCATTTATTTACATTTATGTCAATGCATTTTCATAAATATATCTTATTTTAATCCATAATATCTACATCTTCTCCACGAAGAATTTTATTAATGTTTCTTACTGCACACATTTTCCCACACATCGTACATGTATCTTCTTTTTCTGGTGTTGATTCTTTTCGATAACGTCTAGCTTTTTCAGAATCCAGTGCCAAATCAAATTGTGTTTCCCAATTTAATTCTCGTCGTGCTTGACTCATTTGATGATCCCAATCTGCTGCATTTGGAATGCCTTTCGCAATATCTGCCGCATGTGCTGCAATTTTAACTGCCATAATTCCTTCTTTCACATCATCTAATGTCGGTAAACGTAAATGCTCTGCCGGAGTCACATAACATAAAAAGCTTGCTCCATATGTTGCTGCAATTGCTCCACCAATTGCCGCTGTTATATGATCATAGCCTGGGGCAACATCCGTAACAATTGGTCCTAAGACATAAAATGGAGCACCTTTACAAATTGTTTGTTGAATCTCCATATTCGATTGAATTTGATTTAAAGGCATATGCCCTGGTCCTTCAATAATTACTTGTACATTTTTATCCCAAGCACGTTGTGTCAATTCCCCTAATGTAACCAATTCTTCAATTTGAGGAATATCACCAGCATCTTTGATGCTTCCAGGTCGACAAGCATCCCCTAAACTTAATGTAACATCATATTTCTGGCAAATATCTAAAATTTCATCGTAACGCTCATAAAATGGATTTTCATTTCCTGTTAACTCCATCCAAGCAAATATAATAGATCCTCCTCTTGATACAATATTTGTTTGTCGTTTTGCCTTTTTAAATCGCTGTGCCGTTGCTTGATTTATTCCACAATGAATTGTCATGAAATCAACCCCATCCTCAGCATGCATTCTTACAATATCAATCCACTCATCCGATGTAATTTTCTTTAATGCCTTATTATAATAAACAACCGCATCATAAATAGGAACAGTCCCAATAATTGCTGGACATTCTTTAGTTAATTTACGGCGGAAAACTTGTGTATCTCCAAAAGAACTTAAATCCATAATAGATTCAGCTCCCATTTTTACGGCTTCCATTACTTTTGCTAATTCTACATCTAAGTCCATACAATCTCTTGATGTTCCTAAATTTACATTTATTTTTGTTTTTAATTGATTACCAATCCCATAAGGTTTTAAACATTTATGATTTTTGTTCGCAGGAATAGCCACTTGTCCTCTCGCTACAAGATCCATAAGTTTTTCTACGTTCATATTTTCATAAGCTGCTACTTGTTTCATTTCTTCTGTTACGATATGCTTTCTTGCTGCATCCATTTGTGTCGTATACATTTTTTCTCCTCCTAGTTATCTTTTATTCACTATATTTACCAGATAAATCAAAATTATGTTTCATTGGTCCACTGCCTTTACCTAAATCTAACATTGCATGTAAAGCATCTGAAATATAATCTTTTGCTTTTTGTATAGATTCTTCTAGGTTATATCCCTTTGCTAAATTTGATGCAATTGCACTTGATAAAGTACACCCTGTTCCATGGGTATTTGAATTCTGAATTCGTTTTCCATAAAACCACTGTGTTTTTCCATCACTATATAATAAATCATTTGCATCATGAATTTGATGACCACCTTTGCATAATACTGCACATCCATAAGTATCACCAATATAGGTTGCTGCATCAATCATATCTTGTGGTGATACAATTTTTCGATTTGCTAATATTTCTGCTTCCGGAATATTAGGAGTAATGATTGCTGCAACAGGTAACAATTTTTGCTTCATTACCTCGATCGCTTCTTCATCAATTAATCTTGCGCCACTTGTCGCAACCATAACAGGATCTACAACAATATTCTTTGCATGATATCTTTTTAAACAATCTACAATACAGGAAATTAGTACAGATGAAGATACCATTCCAATTTTAATTGCATCTGGATAAATATCAGTAAAAACCGCATCCAATTGTTGCTTTAAAAATTCTTTTGGAACCTCCATAACCGCACGAACCCCTGTTGTGTTTTGTGCAGTTAATGCCGTAATAACACTTTCTGCATATACACCATTCATTGTCATTGTTTTGATATCTGCTTGAATTCCAGCGCCTCCACTGGAATCACTTCCAGCGATTGTTAATGTTGTTTTCATTTCATTTCCTCCATACATTATTTTTTATAGCGATCAAGGTGGTGCCCCCAATTACCGCTGTTTTTCTAAATTATTTTTTTTACTTTTTCTTTTAACTGTTTTGTTGCCTTTGTTACATCCCGAAAGCCGAATATAGCAGATACAACCTAGACCTTGGCTCAGGAGATTTGGTTTGGGTGGTGAGGGTACAGTGATTGTGGAGCTATTTTTTGTGTCTCCCAGGATTGGGCACAAGAGTAAACACGTGAAGGTGTTGAGAGGCAGAACTGTCCTGTGATCGAAGGACACAGAAGTATAGAGTGGAGGAAGACATGGAAAACTTGTGGGGCTGGACTGGAACTGGAGTTTTCAGGGTGAACGGGTGGGACA
>JARHZK010000113.1 GCA_029258245.1 Longicatena sp.
GCTCAAAATACAATTTATCTGAAATAGAATAATATGTTGAAACTGTTTCAGGATTATTGTTAATTACAATCGCTTCATATCCACATTCACGTAATGTTTTTACACAATGAACTGTAGCATAATCAAATTCTACACCTTGTCCAATACGAATAGGTCCACTTCCTAAAACAATAATTTTCTTATTATCGCTTGAAACACTTTCATTCTCATGTTCATATGTAGAATACAAATATGGTGTATGTGATACAAATTCGCCAGCACATGTATCTACGTTTTTAAATACTGGAGTAATTCCATTTTCTTTACGTAAATCATATACTTCTCTTTCATTCATATTCCATACTCTTGCGATATAACTATCCGCAAATCCCATTTTTTTAGCATGTTTTAATACTGTTAAATCTTTCTTATTGTTTTTTATCACTGTTTCATATTCAACGATATTTTTAAAACGATTTAAGAAATAACGATCCATTTTTGTAACATTGAAGATTTCTTCGATATCTGCACCTTTTCTTAATAATGCAGTAATTACATAAATACGTTCGTCATCACATTTACTTAATTTTTCCCATAATTCATCTTCACTTAATTTATTTATATCTTTTTGCTCTAAATGATCAGTTTTCATTTCTAATGAACGAATTCCTTTTAAAACAGCTTCATCAAAAGTACGTCCAATAGACATGATTTCCCCTGTTGCTTTCATTTGTGTACCTAAAGTACGATCTCCTTTTGGGAATTTATCAAAAGCAAAACGAGGGAATTTTGCAACAACATAATCAATACATGGTTCAACACATGCATAACTTGTTTTAGTTACCGGATTCATAATTTCATCCAATGTTAATCCTACAGCTACTTTAGCTGCAATTTTAGCAATTGGATATCCTGTTGCTTTACTTGCTAAAGCACTTGAACGTGATACACGAGGATTTACTTCAATTACATAGTATTTGAATGAATTAGGATCCAATGCTAACTGCACGTTACATCCACCACAAATTTTTAATGCACGGATTATTTTTAATGCAGATGCACGCATAATTCCACATTCACGATCTGTTAATGTCTGTGTTGGTGCAACTACAATAGAATCTCCTGTATGAATACCTACTGGATCAACATTTTCCATATTACATACAACAATTGCATTATCAGCATTATCACGCATTACTTCATATTCAATTTCTTTATATCCAGCAATACTTTGTTCAATTAAACATTGGTGAGCTGGAGATATTTTTAACCCGTTTTCACAAATCACACGAAGTTCTTCTTCATCATTTGCAAAACCACCTCCAGTACCTCCTAAAGTAAAGGCAGGACGTACAACTACTGGATATCCATTTTCTGATGCAAATATAACTGCTTCTTCTGTAGTATGAACAATTACACTTTCAGGAACTGGTTCACCTAATTCATACATCAATTCACGGAACATATCTCTATCTTCTGCTTTTTCAATTGCTTCCAATGCTGTCCCTAAAACCTCTACACCATATTCATCTAAAATACCACTATTAGCAAGTTCTACAACTAAATTTAAACCTGTTTGTCCACCTAAACTTCCTAAAATTGCATCTGGTCTTTCTTTATAAATAATACGACTAGCAAATTCTAATGTTAATGGTTCAATGTATACACGATCTGCAATTACTGCATCTGTCATTATTGTTGCAGGATTTGAGTTAATTAAAACAACTTCATATCCTTCTTCACGCAAAGCAGTACATGCTTGAGTTCCTGCATAATCAAATTCTGCAGCTTGTCCAATTACGATTGGTCCAGACCCAATCACCATAATTTTCTTAATATCTTTTCTTTTTGGCATACTATTTTGCGCTCCTTTCATCAATCATCTTACAGAAATCATCAAAGATATATTTACAATCATCAGCACCTGGTGCTGCTTCTGGTTGAAATGCAACTGTTATAATTGGATATGTTTCATGTTCCAATCCTTCAATTGTTCCATCATTTAATGCTTCAAATGTAACATTTAATCCTGTACCCTTTAAAGATGATGAATCAATTTCATATCCATGATTTTGAGATGTAAATTCAATTTTATTTTTCTTTAAATTACGTACTGGGACACTATTTCCATGATGTCCAACTTTCATTTTTACAACTTTTGCTCCGCAGGCAGTTGCAATAATTTCATGTCCTAATCCAATTCCTAATAATGGCAACTTGCCTAATAATGCTTTACATGTTTCTACAGTTTCCCAAATATCACTTGGAGCTCCTGGTCCGCTTGTAAATACAACTGCATCAGGATGAATTGCTAATATATCATCTGCATTCATATTATAAGGAACAACAACCAAATCACATCCTCTAACATTAAATTCACGGATAGTTGAATATTTTGTTCCATTATCAATCATCACAACTTTATGTCCACGTGATGGAATTGGAAATGGTTTTTGCGTTGAAACTTGTTGAACACCATCATGAGGCAATTCTCTATTTCTCAACATTTCAATAATCTCATTCACATTTGCATCTTCATCTGCTAAAATTGCCTTTAATGTTCCATGATCACGAATTTTACGCGTAATTTCACGTGTATCGATATCCGCAATACCTGGAATTCCTTTTAATTTCATAAATTCATCCAATGTCATATCACAACGGAAATTACTTGGTGTGTCACAATATTCTTTCACTACAAATCCAAATACATTTGGTGAAATACTTTCAAAATCATCGCGATTAATTCCATAATTTCCCATAGCTGGATATGTC
>JARHZK010000134.1 GCA_029258245.1 Longicatena sp.
TTTACTGGACAAACCAGTAAGGAGGGTATTTTATTATGCGTTATAGTTATGAATTTAAAATGAAATGTATTGAAATGTATCGTAAGGGTATTATTCCCGACATACCAGAAGGTGTCAAAAGAAAACAATTTGTGAAATTTATCAGGAAATGGGTTAGAATTTTAGAAACACAAGGACCTGAAGCCTTAAAACACAAGCCACAAAATAAATATTGGTCACCAGAAGAAAAGTTAGAACTTGTTTCAAAAGTATTAGCTGGTAATTCTATTCTTTCCACAGCCATTGAAGCTGGAATAAATGATGGAATGTTGTATCAATGGGTTCGAAATTATAAGATTTTTGGTTATAATGGTCTTATAGTAAAAACTAGAGGTCGAAAACCAAGGGGATCTAAAATGAAAAAGAAAACAACGAAACCAAAAGAATTAAATGAATCAGAACGAGAAGAACTTGTTCGTTTAAGAGCAGAGAACGAATATATCAAAACAGAGATTGCCACAATAAAAAAAGAAATAACTTTGAGGCAAGAAAAGGAAGTTGCGCGTTTCAAGGCGAAAAAGCAGAAATCGTTAAAGAACTTAGAGAAGAGAGACATAAACTAAGTTATCTTCTTAAAGCTATGAGTTTATCTAAATCCACTTATTACTTTGAAATAAGTAAAGAAGACATTGTCACTAAAAGAAATGAAGAAGTATTAAATCAAATTATTGATATCTTTAAGGCTAATAAAGGCCGATATGGCGTTAGAAGAGTTCATCATGAACGAATCAATCGTGGTTTTAATATTAACCATAAAAAAGTTCAAAGACTTATGCATAAGGCTGGATTACTTGGTAAGCGTCCTAAAGAAAAATATCATTCTTATAAAGGTAATGTAGGTAGGATTGCTGATAATGTAATAAACAGGGACTTTAATACAACAGCACCATTACAAAAATGGACAACTGATGTATCACAATTTAATTTTTCATGGGGCAAATGTTATTTTTCACCGATTCTAGATATGCATACAAATGAAATAGTTTCTTATGATTTATCATTAAGTCCGAACATGGAACAAATCCATCGTATGCTTGATCATGCATATTCTAAGTTTCCATCATTAAAGGGCTTGATCTTTCACTCAGATCAAGGATGGCAATATCAACACCTATACTTTAGAGAAAGCTTAAAAGAGCATGGAATTATCCAATCAATGTCACGCAAAGGT
>JARHZK010000136.1 GCA_029258245.1 Longicatena sp.
CATCTATAACACTATAAATTGATGTGAATATCATCATTATAATTGGTGAGATTGCGTATCGTAATAATTTTCTATATGTAAAATGTTGTGCATAATCCATTCTGTCTTCTCCTTATCTTCCAAAATTAAAAAAAGCCTCTATGCAGACTTCTCCCACAAATTCTGTGGCAGATTGCATAAAGACGATAGGATGATTTCGTTATATCTAAAAAAGAAAGTTTCTTCAATGTAATTTCCCTATAATTATTTGGAATATGTCCAAATTGCTACTGTTTGATCCAATACCTTTTGAATATCCCATAACTTATCACTATTTATTTTAGAATTCGGATCATTAATTTGTAATTTTCCATTTTTTAAGCCACGAATCACAATACGCTCTCTTGATCCAGATAAATTTCTTCCACATTTACGTTATATCGTTTTCCTGCTTCTTCCATTAATTGAAAACTTGTTCCTACTCCTTTTACATCAAAATTTTTTTCTTCAAAATATTTAGCAACTACTGCAGGAGTAATTGTATCATCCTGATTCAAGTAAGATAGCACCATAGCTAAACAAGTAGGACCACAACCAGAAAATTCAATACGCATATCTCCATATGGAATAAATCCCCAATTCTTATCCCATTGTAATAATAATGGTACTTCTTCTAAGGGTACTTGATGATGTTTTGGTGCTTCTTGATATTGGTCTGCGTGTTCCAATTCTAAGGCATAATCAATTCTTTGTTCGGGTTCACGCATAAGAAATTTATAATAGGATAGTGCTTCATCACCCATTGTTTTTGTTAATTTTAAATATCGATAATATTTTAAATCTTCTTTTGATTTTATTTTTTCTATTTTCTCAAACGATGTATCATCCAAATGAAACTGATCTTCACAATCATATTTTTCTAATTCAATATGATTCTTTTCTTCCATGAATTGACAAACCATTTCATGATGATTTTTTGTTCAAAATAATTACTTGCAGAATAAAAAACTATGCCTAAAATAGTGAATACTGCTAATAATAAAAATATTACATGATTTATTTTTAACGTATTTTTCATGTAATTACCATCCTCTGATCATTTTATTATAACATGAATAACGAGAATGTAAGAATTAACCAATGTAATAAAACTATATATACATATTACAAATACAATTTTTATATGTTTGTATTTCGTTTAAAAGAATTTATAAACATAAAAAATCTCTTATTAAAAAAAGCAAGAAGAATAAATTCTAATTGCTTTTTTTAACATATAAGTTTTCATTTCTAAAATAAGAATTCTTATGCCCGGGAAATAATAAATGATTTTTATCCCTCATTTTTTAAAATGTGAAAACATGCATCTAAATAAATACGATGCGATACTGCAGTAATCGCACTTCTTAACATTTCTTTTTCAATCGAAGATGTAACTCCCACATCTTCGATAACAGATTTTAATCCAAATCGATAATATAGTATATTCTCTAGTTCTACACAAAAATAATTATATGCGGTTTCATTCGAATATATATCCTTTTGTCTAAAAAATAATTGATGAATACATTCTAAAGATGCTGCATGTTTCAATATTGTAATACAAATTAAATATCCAATCTGATCTGCATAATATAATTTTTGAATAGGATTCGCAACTAATCCTTGTTTTACATAATTTCGAATCATTGAACTTGTTATTTCAATGTTTCCTAATTGTTTCAAACAAGAATTAATATATTTTACCGCTTGATTTAAATAAAGACCCGTATTAGGTAATTCCTCATACCTAGGCAAATGAAAGTCGCGGATTTGTTCTGCCAATGTCTGTTTTAATTTCATATCCATAATTTGATTATAGTAAGGAACAATATAATTGTCAACGCTTTACATAAACATATGAAATATATACTTATATACAAGATTATAGGTTTTTCAAAAACCCTTGACGAGTGATAAAAGGTATAGTACCATTATATAGGTTTTTTAATAACCTATATAAGAGTTATTTAAAGCCTATATATTCATATTTTATGAATGGAAAGGATTATATTATGAATCAAAAAATGAAAAAAGTTATAAAATGGAGTATTACGATATGTATTTTAATTGTCCTTGTTTTCGGTATTGGCATTTATGCTATTTGGCATAATGAAATTTCAACATTATCAAGTATTACCCTTCTTCGTGACCGAAATGATGCACATGAAGATGGTGCTGTATATTCTATGCATGTAAAAGGAGATTTTTATTTAGATGATTTTGTTAAACAAGGTG
>JARHZK010000016.1 GCA_029258245.1 Longicatena sp.
CGCTGGGCTGAAAATTAAAATCATAATCACTTAATGTTTTATTAAATGGGAAACCGGCTGTCTTTATGCAGGCAATGGTAGCACGTTCTTTTTTTACCATGATTTCTTTTTCTGTCATTTCATATAAGGCATCTACAGTAGTTTTTTCTTCATTTGTCACCATATCAATGTATGTGGATAAGTTTTCCCTCATAGTATATAACTTAAGTTCTTCTAGATTGTTTAATAATTTATTATAATTTGTACTCATTTTCTATTATCCTTTCTAACTCCTAATCTTTGTAATCGATTTAGATTATTCATAGCCATTTCTTCAATATCTACTTCTTTATTTTTTATATTCTTTTTTAACGACTCTTCATAATGACTTTTATTATAATTTATCTTGTTTTGTGATATAGTATGCTTAGCTATCAGCTTCTTATTGAAATATACATATATGCTATCTCCAATAGGATATATGTCCACATATTTGCCTATATATGCTGATGGTACAGAATATTTATTGCTTCCATACGGAATGAGTAATGTCGGTGGGACTTTTGAACGATGATGTTCCTCGATATAACTTTCAAGTAATACCTTGGCGGGTAGAGGCTTTAAATATTCTTTTTCTTTTTTAAATAACGCTATTGGAGGCATCCCTGTTCCTGAATTATTTTGTAGATTACATTGTTTACAGATAGTTTCTTCAACAACTTGAATAAGCTCATCTTCGGAATTCAGTTCATAATCATATGGAAATATCCATTTCACAAATTTATTACTGTTTTCGTCTTTTCCCTTCGTTTGAGGGGTTCTTGGCTTGCATAATTTTAATTCGCATCCAATATCTTTGAATAATTGTCTTATCTTAGAATGGATAGTTTTATCGTGATTCTTAATTGAAACGACTGCGGACATATTATCAGTCAGTACATGTTCAGTGATGCCACCAAATCGCCGAAAAGATTCTATCAGACATCGAATAAAATCTTCTGTAGTTTTGGAAGAGGAATAGATAAACACATGTTCTCTAGAATATCCAAGAGTCGCAGAGAAAACGTTAAAAAGGATTTCAGTGCCATCCCTAAGATGAATCAATAGATTTTCTTTCCAATCTACTTGTAATTGTTTTCCTGGATCTACTTCATATAAAACATGAGGTTTCGTGTGATTTCTTAATGTCATGCCTTTATGCAGGGTATATGCTTTAAACCCATCATATGTTCCTGGTAGAGCATCACCATATTTATTTTTTAGATACATATAAACACTTCTTTTTGTCACGTGTTTTTTATTCATCAAAGCTTCAATTTCATTAAAATAAGGATCCCATTTGCTTGAACGGGATGATTTCTTTCTAAGAGGAATGCCATTATTTTCATAGTACTTTTTTATAGTATGCCTATCACATCCGTATTCACGAGCTAACGCACTCATATTGGGTTTAATGTTAAGTTCTTTCATAATCTTTAATTCTCCTATTAAATTTGTTTCCATTTGATACACCTCTATTTAAATCAAGTGTATCAAATAAAAATAGATAACCAAGTAATGGCTATTAAATATCACCATAATTGGTGA
>JARHZK010000199.1 GCA_029258245.1 Longicatena sp.
CTGGTCCTGCTTGTAAACTTTCAAATTTAAAACTATAGTCTTCAAAATTCTGAGTTTCATCTGTTCCACCCCAAGTCTTTTCACTCAAAATCGCTGCTTGGCGCATTATGCGTTCAAAATTATCACGCTCTGTTACACCCATGTTTCCAGCATCTGCCCATAATGCTGTTTTTGCACCTAGTAAATTTGGATCTGCTTTTTGAAGGGATTCTCCTCCATGAATAACATTTGGACTCCAATCATTAAATACATGTTCTACATTCGCAATATCTCTGCGATCACGTCCAGGATTTCCATATAAATGGAAAGAATCCACATTTACAATTTTAAATCCTTCTTTACTTCTTTTTGCTGCATTTTCCCAATCTTTTGTCCAATAATCAATTTCTATATCATTATAATCTTTCGTACTGATTCCTTTATGATCAAAATAATTTACCATAGAACCCCACATACGAACTTTTTTCCCATTTTCTTTCACAGTATTTGCAATTTCACGAATATAGTCACGCATTCCTTGGTATTCATTATTTTGAATTCCCCAGTATTCATCAACACCAATATGAACAGTATCTCCTTTAAATACAGGATTACTTCCTTCTAAATATTCTTTAAATAATGTTTTTATGAACTTTAATGACCATTCTTTTTCTTTTCCAGTTAAAGATAATAATTCCCAATCCCTTGGATTATGGATCATTCCTGTAATTTCAGGAATAACTTTTTGTACTTCATCTAGATGATCCTTTACATATTTCGTAAATAGTAAAGAATGTCCTGGAGCATCAATTTCAGATATCGTATTCATTCCATAATGCTGTGCCTGTTCTTGTAAGTTTCGATATTCTTCTTTGGTATATTGTGGTGCTCCACCAAATGATTCATTATAATATGTACTTTTCTTTGGATCCGTTTTCAAGCTTGGAAATTGGTCACTTTGTAAACGGAACATCGCTTCTGAATCTTTCCAATAATTATAGTCTCCTCGATTTCCTTGACTTCCAATATGATTATTATCATTTAGATGGAAATGTACTTCATTAATTTTATAAAAAGACAATGTTTTTACGATATCTTTCAATGCATCGAATCGGTAAGGTG
Organism: Longicatena sp.; assembly: GCA_029258245.1. Taxonomy (GTDB): domain Bacteria; phylum Bacillota_I; class Bacilli_A; order Erysipelotrichales; family Erysipelotrichaceae; genus Longicatena_A. The sequence continues at coordinate 1,102 of JARHZK010000199.1, forward strand.
TACGTGCAACATCAATCATGACCCCACGTACTTGATATTTTGAAAAATCTCTAATTACACCTTTTGGAAATGTATATTCTTTCATTTGTCGATAAAATACTTGTTCCAAAGTAACAGTTCCATAGAAACATCCGTTATATCCACTACTTTGAATATGAATACCTTGATCATCTGCAGTTACTACATATCCTTCTTTTCCTGTATCATATGTATCTTCCACAAGTGATTCAATTACGATATCATTTGCTCTTGCTTTTTGATTTTGCACAATTTCAAAATTCCATCCAGTAATTTCTATCATATCTGCTTGGAATTGTTTTGCAATTTGATTTAAACCAAGATTTGCAGCATCATTTAAAATAATCTTAGAATCCTTAGAAAGTTTCACATCTCCTTGATATCCATACCATTCTTGTATACTTGGAATTACTTTTGGTTCTTGGTTTTGATTTTCTAATTTCGGAAATAAAGTAGGATAATTTACACGTTTATTGGGCACATGCACTTGGAACGTTTTTTCCGCCTTATCCTCTGGGTGTTTCTTATTCGTCACTTCCAATAAAATTTCCATTTGATAATCATATATATTATGAGAACTAATTTTTCCATCATCTGTAATTACTTGCGGAAATTCACTTCCTTTTACATGAATTTCGTACCCTTCTGGCATTTTTGGAAGTGGTACAATTTTGGAATCTACTTTGATTTTTTCTAAAGCAGTAACCGTTTGTATAGCTTCCTGAGCCGTTTCTGGAGTAGGATTCACAACCTCTGGTGTTTGCACCTGTGTTCCATTAATTTCAATTTCATAAACAGAAACACTCACTCCAGCAGCTTTTGGATTTACCTTGTGAAAAACAAACTTCACATAACGATCCAATTTTGAAACATCATGAATAGAATCTACTGGGTGTTCTTCATTTCCTGATTTTCTAGTTACATGCTTCACAGTTCGCCAATCCGCTTTTTTATCTGCTCTAGTTTGAATTTCATAATCTGTCGCATATACTTTCTTAAAAAAAGAGACATCGATACTACGAATATCTGTGACTTCATTTCGTAAATCAATTTCTAACCATTGTGCATTTTGCTTTTGATTTTCATCATTTCCTGTTTTCATTTGTGGTGCAGACCATCTAGAATTTTCAGTTTTATTGCCATCTACTACATATTCTGGTTTACAATGTTCTGCTCCAGCTTCTACTCCAGAAGCAGTTACTTTTTTATGTAAAGCGATATTTCCAGTTTTACTTTCATACCCATTTTCGCTCTTCTTTGTTCCAATAATTTCTAATTCACGAATGGCAATACTGCGATTGGCTGCTTTACTATTGCCTGATGTAAAACGAAGTCTTACATACCGAGATACTTCCAATGTTTTTCCATCTTTGCCGAATTGAAGCGTTTTAATTAAGTCTTTTTCATCGCCTGATGGTACTTCAACCGCTTGAATTGTTTTCCACATCGCATGTTCATCATTCGTATTAGACGATTCAATGACAAAATTTCCATATAATTTCGCAAAGAATTTTACATTTATTTGCGAAATTGAAGATGTAGCTCCTAAATCCACTTCAATCCATTGTTCACTAAATTCTAAATCTTCTCCACTTTGCCAACGACTATTTTGCATTGCTTCTGTTTGATTTCCAGATATTCCATCTACAGCTCCTTCTGGTCTTCTAGCAGGTACTCCATTTGTTTCTTGTAAATACTTAGAGGCACGAACTGGAGCATGCAAAGCTAAATTTTTATTATCTTGCTTATGTTCTTTTTTTACTTCATCCAATACTTGTTCACTTTGAACATTTTTAGCTTGTACAATGGAATATCCGGATGGATATAAACTACTTGTACCAAGCACAATCGCTAAAAGTGATGCCATTAGTTTCTTCATTATTTTTTCCTTCTTCCTTTTTTTAGCAAAATACTTGTAAGCGCTTTTATGATAACATGTTTTTCTTCATTTTCCTATATATTTTCTGTACTAATTCGTTTTTCTAATCCCTATCACATAAAAAGTATCCCAAATTTAGGATACTCACATTTTTATTTTAAATATTTTTGAATCGTTGTAAAAATCTCTTCGATTTTTAATTTTGCATTTCTTTCAATTTTATGCGGAAAGGCTCGATTCATACGCTCATGTACTTTTCTTTTACGTTTTTTCTTTTCTTCAATAAAATCATATAATTTTTGTACTTGCAGTGCTAATTTATCATCATCAATTGTTCCATCTAATAAATTCTTGATATTTTGAGTAAAGGACTCTTCTGTGATTGCCTGCATTCTTGTTTTGAATTCTTTCTTTAATTCATTCATTCGAGTTTCAATTTCTATGATATCTTTATTACGTCTTAATAGTGCCATTGTGGTATTGATTAAATCATAAATAAAGAAACATCCAATTGCAACACAGATTATCCATTTATAAGAAGATGGGATATCTTCAATAAATGTAACAATATGAGGATGAATATAACAAAATACCAAAATTGATAAAAAGCCAAACAAAATAGAATTTCTCAAACACACTCTTCCATGTATATTGAAACGATAGCTAGAATAATCCCACCATTTCGTATGAAAGATTACTTCCATAACCCAACTTGTAATATATTCTAGAATGCTTGTTACTATAACACCTGCGAAATACAATACTATAATATTAGAAGCAAATGGATGCAATAAATATAATACTAACAAAGCTCCAAATCCATAAATAGGACAATAAGGCCCTAATAAAAAGCCTCTATTAATGAATTTTTTTTCTGGAATACTACAATAAATACATTCACATAACCATCCTAAAAAACTATAGATTATAAAATATAAAAATATATTTTCCATCGCAAAACCTCCTTATGTTTGATTTTACTTTTATACTTTATCAAACTCTTCCATAAATTTTGCATTGCTTAACATTAATTTAATTCGATTTTCTTGATTCACTTTAGTTGCACTAGGATCATAATCAATCAATGCAACATTTGCCATAGGATATTTATTTTTTATTTTTCGCATCATCCCTTTTGCAACGATATGATTAGGTAGACAACCAAATGGTTGGCAGCATACAATATTATTTACATCTTGACGGATTAAACTCACCATTTCACTTGTCAATAACCATCCTTCTCCCATTTTTACTCCTCGATCAATCATATCGATGCTACAATCTTTGACTTCTTTGAATGATTCTGGATAACGAAATGTCCCCTCTTTTTTAAGAATCTTGATGGCTTTATTTTGTAAATGTTGAATATACGAACTTGCAATTTTCGCAAAGCCATAAACTTGCTTGTTTCGTCGATAGTATACATGATCAATGCTAACATTTTCTAAGCAATAAAGAGCGAAATCTAAAACTCCACTGACAACTGGCTCGCATCCTTCACTCATTAAATATTCTTCCAAATGATTATTTCCTAATGGGGAGTACTTCATATAAATTTCTCCTACAATTCCTACTTTAACCTTTTTTTCATATGTACGCTTGATATAAGAAAAATCATGTATCATCGCTTTTAAATTTTTTTCTAAATGTATATATTGAATAGAATTAAATTGTTCATTTAATTTTTCAATCCATTGATCAACAACACACTTTGTATCCCCTTTATGAATTTCATATGGTTGACATTGATTTCTTAACCAAACCAAAAGATCTCCATATAAAAATGCAAATAATAATTGCCATAGCATTTTAGTTGTAAAACGAAATCCACTATTTTTTTCTAAATGACTCGCATTTGCAGATATCACAGGAACATTTTCAAATCCTGCTTGTACTAATGCTTTTCGTAATAAATGAATGTAGTTGCTCGCCCTACATCCTCCTCCTGTTTGAGTAATGGCAAGAGCCACATGATTTTGGTCATACTTTCCACTTTTTAAAGCTTGTATCATTTGACCTATCACAAGTAATGCTGGATAACATGTATCATTATGAACATAGCGTAATCCTTCCTCTATAATATTCGTGTCTTCACTTTGTAAAATTTCAACTTTATATCCAGCATTTATTAAAATACGTTTCAAAAATTGAAAATGAATGGGAAGCATACTTGGAATTAAGATGGTATGCGTTTTTCTCATTTCTTTTGTGAATTCTTGCATAAATCTTCCTCTCTTTCTTCCATTGCAGCCTGTAGTGATCGACACCGAATATAAATCGCACCTAAATTATCTACTTCATCAATTTTTATTTGTGTGTACATCCTTTGATTTCTTTTTAAGATTGCTTTTACTTCATCAGCAGTAATCGCATCAATTCCACATCCAAAACTAACCAATTGAATCAATTCCATATTTGGATGTTTACTTACAAATTGTGCAGCTTGATAAAGTCTTGCATGAAAACTCCATTGATTTAACACATGAATTGATGGCATCTCAACTTGTTTTGGAATACTATCTTCACTTAAAACAACAAAACCAAGATTATTTAATAAATGGTGAATTCCATGATGAATCATAGGATCTATATGATAAGGTCTACCTGCTAAAACAATCATTCTTTTATTATTTTCTTTTGCAAACTTAATTGCCTTTTGACCTTCACATAATACCTTATTCTTAAATTCTCGATAAGCAATCCTTGCAGCATCCATTGCCTTTTTCACATCTTTACTTGAACATGGATATCCATGTTCTGTTAAACATTTTCGCATTTCTTTTACAAGCACTTTTTGATTTGTCATATATACATAGGGTGATAACATTTGAATATGATCAAGTTTCATATTCGCTTGAATGACTTCTGGATAATATGCAACTACTGGACAATTAAAATGATTATCACTCATATGTTCATCCACATTGTATGACATACATGGATAGAAAATCGTAGTAATTCCATCTTCTATTAACGTTTGAATATGTCCATGAACTACTTTTGCTGGATAACAAATGGTATCTGAAGCAATTGTTTGTTGTGATTTTGCGTATATTGATTTTGTAAGTGGCTTTGATACAACAACTTCAAATCCTAATTTCGTAAAAAAAGTATGCCAAAATGGTAAAAATTCATACATATTTAATACGAGTGGGATCCCAATTTTTCCAAAACTTCCTTTTTCAGTTTTTAAATTTCGTAAATACTGATATTTGTAGTCATATAGATTTGGTAAATTTTCCTTTTTAATTCTTCCTATTGTTGGACGTTCACACTTATTCCCAGCAATATGTTTTTTATGATTAGAAAATGTATTAATAGTTAAATTACAATGATTTTTACATAATCCACAATTCACACTTTTTGATTCATGAGTAAAGTTTTCCAAATCCTCTAAACCTAGAATGCTAGATTTTAATTCTTGTTTATCTTTTGCCATTAATGCTGCCCCATAAGCACCCATTAAATGAGCAATACTTGGTCGAATCACATTTCTTCCAATTTCAAGTTCAAAACTACGCAAAACAGAATCATTTAAAAACGTTCCACCTTGTACAACGATTTCCTTTCCAATATCATCTTTATTTTTCGCACGTATGACTTTATAGAGTGCATTTTTTACAACACTCATACACAAACCAGCAGCTATATCTTCAATACTTGCTCCATTCTTTTGAGCTTGTTTCACACTTGAATTCATAAAGACGGTACATCTTGTACCTAAATCTACTGGATGTTTTGCAAAGGTTGCAATTTTTGCAAATTCTTTTACAGAATACCCCATAAGATTTGCAAAGTTTTCTAAAAAACTTCCACATCCACTACTACATGCTTCATTTAATAAAATATCGTCAATTTTATGATTTTTTACACGAAAGCATTTCATATCCTGACCACCAATATCGATAATAAAATCAACATTCGGATTAAAATATTTCGCAGCTCGATAATGTGCCATCGTTTCCACAACTCCAAAATCCAATTGAAATGCATCCAACATTAATGCTTCTCCATAACCTGTGGCAGCACTATGAACAATATGTATACGATTTCCAATTTTATGATAGATCTTTATGATTTCTTTTTTTATTACATCGATTGGATTTCCTAAATTGTTTGTATAACTTTCATATAAAATATGATTATTTTCATCAATCAAAACAAGTTTTGTTGTTGTACTTCCTGCATCAATTCCTAACCATGCATTTCCATAATATTCTTCAATATTTGTATAAGCAACATCGTGTGTATGGTGTCGTTCTTTAAATTCGACATATTCTTGTTCATTTTTAAACAGTGGTTGTAATCCTTCTATTTGTGATGTTTTATCTAGAAGTTTTTGGCTTAAAGTCAACAAATCATCATATGTAATTTCTATTTTTTGACTATCTGCATACATGGCACTTCCCAAAGCTATAAAATATGGCGATAGGGATGGGAAAATCGCATGATTATTATCTAACTGTAATGTTTCTTTAAAACGTTCTTGTAATCCTTTTAAGAAATATAAAGGACCTCCTAAAAATAAAACAGTACCTTCAATTGCTCTTCCTTGTGCAAGTCCTGTAATACATTGATCCACAACTGCTTGAAAAATACTAGCAGATAAATCACTTTTCCTTGCCCCTTGATTAATTAATGGTTGAATATCACTTTTCGCAAATACACCACATCTTGAAGCAATTGGATAAATCTTTGAGTGTTGTAATGATAATTCATCCATTTCTTTTAAATCTACATTTAATAAAGAAGCCATTTGATCAATAAATGCACCCGTTCCTCCAGCACAGGTAGAATTCATTCTTTCTTCTAATGCTCCATTCAAAAAGATTATTTTTGCATCTTCTCCTCCCAATTCAATTGCAACATCTGTTTGTGGATAATATTTTTTTATAGCAAGTGCACTTGCATATACTTCTTGTACAAATGGTAACTCCATTTCTTGTGAAATTCCTAATCCTGCACTTCCTGTAATTGAAACCTTAAATGAATTTTCTTGTAAAATTTCTTGTAATTCTTTTATTTTCTTGATCAACATTTCTCTTACACAAGATTTATGTCGCTCATAACTTTTATACAAAATCGCATTTTGCTCATCAAGAATAATAACTTTTAATGTGGTAGAACCTACATCTATTCCAACTTTATAAGACATCAAAAAACCTCCATAGAAATATTTAACATCTCTTATCTACAAAAAATAAAAATAACATCCAAACTACTTTTATTATTATACTACTTTCCATACTTGAATAAAATAAAAGAGCGAAATCAATTTTATTGTTCAAAATAAAAAATAATATCTCAATTTTATAGTTTATAAAACCATACATTGTATTTCTATGGATAAAAAAAGAGGAATGTACGAAATTCATACATTCCTCTAAATGTGTCTAATAATTTCTTATGAATCAATAAAATTAAATTCCTCGATATTCATCACTTTTTTTCGATAATACTTTCCACATCCAAAAATTTCCAATACCATCAATGATAATTAATATTCCCGCACAAAATACATCATATCGCATTGGTGAAAATAAAACAGCAAGTGCAAGAAATATTATAAGAATGCTAATAACGATAGCATAATACCCTAAATGTTTCTCTAAGTTTAAGATTCTCCTAGATAAAGCAATATCTTTTAATCCATGTAATAAAGCTACAATTGCAATCACATCTGGAACAGTTCCATCTGCTTGTCTAGGTATCGTCAAAGTCCAAATTCCTAAAAAGCAAATTAGAACGCCATTAACTAAAGAAGAAATAGAAAAAAAGTGTTTTTCTTCTTCAATAATAAATAAAAATAAATGTGGAACACCCTGCAACAATAATGCAATTCCTACTAAATAACAAGTAAATTCATCAATATCTCTATGAAAAAGCATTACTATTATTCCTACGATTGTCCAAAGAATCGCTGAAAAAAAACTATTTTTTTTCCATCTCTTTAAATATGATTCCGTAATTAACTTAGGCTCATACATATCCTATCCTCCTAATTAAATCGAATATAGTTTATCATCATCTATTCATGAAATCCACCCAAAATGCTTACAAGCTTTATAAATTCCATCTGCATCACTATCTGCCGTTACGTAATCTGCCATTTTTTTTAATTCTGGTATCGCATTCCCCATTGCAATTTTAAACGGTGCCTCTTGAAACATTTTTCGATCATTCAATCCATCCCCAAAAACAATAACATCATTTATATCTTTATTTAAATATTTGCATATTTTACGAATTCCCTTAAATTTATCATCTGGTTCTACAATGATAAATTGATCATCACCATAGTGCATAACACCTATTTTTTCTATACTCTTCATATAGTCTTTTTCATCTCTTTTTAAAGATACAAATAATCTTCGAATTGGTGGTTGATGTTCAATCTGATAATTTTTATCAACTACGACTTCCATAAACGATTGAAAATCCCCTGCTTGATCAAGAAAGTTATTATTTGGTGTATAACGAATTCGATCATCACTCGTTGAAACGGCAACTCCAATCCCTTTTTCAATCGCCTCATAATATATAGACTTTGCTAAACTCTGATCTAATGGTTCATAAGATAATTCTTGATGATCAATAATAATACAATTTCCACCTTCACAAACCATATTTTTTATACCAATTTCATTTTGGAATTGTTGTGCACGAAATTTTGCCCTACCTGTTGCTAATGCAACAAAATGTCCATTTTCCTGTAACTTAGATAATGCTTCTTTTGTACTATCCAATATTTTCCCTGGCTCTTTTACACTCGTAAGTGTACCATCGATATCAAAAAAAATTAGTTTTTTATGCATACTATACTCCTTTTACTCTTCTATTATACTATTGTAACTTTTAATAACAATGAATTTTAGTAATAAACTATATAAATTGAAAACATTAAAATAGATATTCTTGTAAAAATAACAAATACCCATTACATGCAGTGAATGAGCCAATTAAAGCCAAAAGCATGAAACTTTTCAAATTCATCTATATAATGGAACTTATAATATTTATATATTAACTTATATGAATGTTATGTATAAATTTATAGGAAAAAGGGGATAATTTATGAATGGATATAATTTAATCGAAAAAAATTTAAATGAATTAGAAGAAATAAGTGATAATTTTAAAATTAATAAAAATATAATTGAATTCAATAATCGACTCGTTCAATTAAATAATGTTGAAAGTGTTGCAGTGGTAAAAGCAAAGAAAAAAACGATTGGTTCTAATTTTATTATTTTATCAATTGTGAGTCTAGTTTTCTTTTCTATTGCACCTATTTTGGGCCTTATTTTATTAATAATTGTTGGATATGATTTATATTCAATTAAAAGTTATAATGATAGTTTAGGTAATAAAATATTTATTAATTTAGTATCTGGACATTATATTGTTATACATTGTAAAAATAAACCATTTGCTTATAAAATAATGGATATAATAAAAGACTATTTAAATAATTCTAAATTAGATTCAATCACTTTTAATATTAATGATTCTACGGTTACACTAGGGGATAATAGCCCGATTATTGGAGATTAAGAGGAACATTATATGAAAAATTACAACATAAATCATTCTACAGTAACAATGGGAAGTCATAGTCCAATTATAATGAATTCAAAAATAAGTAACGATATCTTTTGGGAAAAATTAGAAACAGATTGTTTTAATCTAGTAAAAAATATTCCTAATATTTATATAGAAGAATACGAAATTAAAGATCTCTATTCAAAAATTCTAAATAAAGATGAGAACGGGATTAAGACATATGTAAAAAAACATATAAATTTACTAACCTCAAATATAGTCATTAATATAGTTAGTCAGTATTTTATTGATTTTCTAAAAAAAATGATTTAATTGAAACACTTTTTATAAAATTAAGCCACACTTATAGTTGGGATATAGTGACCCGAGTGCTCAAGTTATCTTTGTTATATGTGTGACATAGTTTATATCTAATCATATACATTATTTTATTTTGCTTTTATGTTAAAATAAAGAAGATACTTATAAAATTTAATATAAAAAAGTGTAATTTTATGATATTAGCGGCCTAAAATAGCCGCTTTTTCTCATAAAACCACACTAATATTTATAGATCATATGCACATGGGTTAAACCTCAAACACGGCAAATGTTAAAGATGAACCACAACTTGTTTGATATCCAACCACACGAATTTATTATAATCCCTTTTACAATAGCAAGATATTCATAATTCGCTCATTTTTTGATTATTCCCATCAAAAATATACTCTTTATATTACCAGTTTTTTTTGCCTTTTTTGAAATTAAATCTAAATCTATTGATTTACCTCTATCTAAAATCAATATCTATTTGTAAAAATCCAGTATTACCTTGATTATCTGACACATTTAAATAATATGTATGTTCGCCTTTCTCTGATGGAAATTGCGCTGGAAATCCAATAATATCATTAGTTAAATCATTACCATTTTTATCGATAGCAGTAGCACCAATAATTTGTTTTATTTCTTCAACATTACTATATTGCCCAATAATATATTTAAAAGATGATTTTTCAGCTTGAATCATTGGATTATCACTTTCATCTACAACAATTGAAAATTTAAATTTTTTATCTTTATATTTTCCAGATAATTTATACGTTCCGACTTTTGTAGGATCTACTTTATCAAATTCGATATAAATTTGTTCTGCTTGTTTTGCACTACAATAGAAATAATTTTCGATTGATGTATCTAATTTCCCATTTCTTTTCATATGAAATTCTTTATTTTTTAATGCAACTTCATTTCCTTTTGCTATTTTATTCTCTTTTATAATAGATACATATTTTTCTTTTGGCTTAGATTGTTTCATATATCCAATTCCCATTGTCAATGGAACAAGACATACACAAACTACTAATACGATTTTTTCAATTTTAGTTAGCTTTGTTTTCATACTACTACCTACTCTTGTGAATCAGAATAATGTCCATAGTACTTATAAGTGCGATTTGTTGACTCTACTTTAGTAAGAACAGAACCTAATACATGACAGCCATTTCTTTGCAATGTCGTTAATGCATTCTTTGAATCTCTTTTGTCTGTTTCTTTCGCAGAAACAACTAATATCGTTCCATCTGCTAATTTTGATACTGGAACTGCATCTGCAACAACATTTACTGGTGGACAATCAAGAATAATATAATCAAACTTTTCTTTTAAAACATCTAACAAAGTTTTAAATCGTTCACTTCCTAATAATTCTTGTGGATTTGGAACAGACTTACCACTTGTCAATACAAATAGTCTTCCATTTGTTGTCTCATCTTTGAATTTTTTAAAATACTCTTGTTGGTCCATATCATCAAATTTACTTTTCATCAAATTACTTAAACCTAATGCATTAGATACATGAAAAATCTTATGTTGTTTCGGTTTTCTTAAATCACAATCTACCAACAATACACGATTATATTTTGCCATTGCAATTTTAGCTAACTCACTACTTACGGTACTTTTTCCCTCACCTGGATTAGCACTTATTACTGCTATAACCTTAATTTCTTCATTAAATGATGAATATTCTATGTTTGTACGTAATTGACGATACGCCTCAACATTACTAAATTGACTTTGTGTATTTTTTTGTTTACGCTTTGACATCATTTTCGTCATCTCCTCATCAACCGATGTAACCACGATTTTCTTTTTATAACTTTCATTTTTTCAATTTCTTCATTCTGTAATATATGCATTGGATTTTTATAAAACAATAAATCTGCATTATTGGATCCTGCAATCTCTTTTACAATT
>JARHZK010000209.1 GCA_029258245.1 Longicatena sp.
CAGTTGGGCAGGTTTTTTTTATATAAAAATGAAAAAAATTATTGACAATTTAATTCTAATGATATAATATATCAAAGTAAGTGTAAAACTGTTCCCATATTAAGTGGGAACAAAATTTACGTTACAAAATGACACACCCGGAAATGTGTGTTAGTGAAAGGAGGATATTATGCCAACAATTAACCAATTAATTCGTAAAGGTCGTGAACAAAGCGTGTATTTATCAAAATCACCTGCTTTGAATAGAGGATATAACTCATTGAAAAAACGTCCTACTAATCTGAGCTCACCTCAGAAACGTGGTGTTTGTACTCGTGTTGGGACAATGACACCTAAAAAGCCTAACTCTGCGTTACGTAAATATGCCCGTGTACGTTTAAGCAATGGGATGGAAGTTACTGCTTATATTCCAGGAATTGGACATAACTTACAAGAACATAGTGTTGTAATGATTCGTGGAGGACGTATTAAAGACTTACCAGGGGTTCGTTACCATATTATTCGTGGTACATTAGACTGCGCTGGTGTTGCAAATCGTTCTCAAAGCCGTTCTTTATACGGTGCAAAACGCCCAAAAGCTGGTAAAAAATAATAATCAATTGTGAAAGGAGAAATAAAAAATGCCTAGAAAAGGACATGTAGCAAAACGTGATGTATTGGTAGATCCAATTTACAACTCCAAATTGGTCACTCGTTTGATCAATAAAATCATGATTGATGGTAAAAAAGGGGTTGCTCAGAGAATCCTGTACAACGCGTTTGATATTATTGAAGTAAAAACAAATGAAAAACCAATGGAAGTTTTCGAAAAAGCTTTAGAAAACGTAATGCCATTACTAGAACTTAAAGTTCGTCGTGTTGGTGGTGCTAACTATCAAGTTCCAGTAGAAGTTTCTGCTGAAAGAAGATTAACTTTAGGTCTTCGTTGGATTGTAAACTATGCACGTTTACGTAACGAAAAAACAATGGAGCAAAGACTTGCTGCTGAAATTATGGATGCTGCAAACGGAAACGGTGCATCTGTTAAAAAACGTGAAGATACTCATAAAATGGCAGAAGCTAATAAAGCGTTTGCTCACTACCGCTGGTAAGAAAGGAGATCCATTATGCCACGTCAGTATTCATTAGAAAAGACTCGTAACATTGGTATCATGGCTCACATCGATGCTGGTAAAACAACTACAACAGAACGTATTTTATATTATACAGGTATTAATCATAAAATTGGTGAAACACATGATGGTGCTTCAACAATGGACTGGATGGCTCAAGAACAAGAACGTGGTATCACAATTACATCTGCTGCTACTACTGCTGCTTGGAAGGGTCACCGTATCAATATTATTGATACTCCAGGTCACGTTGACTTTACTGTAGAAGTTGAACGTTCATTACGTGTATTAGATGGTGCTGTTACTGTATTAGACTCAAAAGCAGGTGTTGAACCTCAAACTGAAACAGTATGGCGTCAAGCTACTACATACGGTGTACCTCGTATTGTATTCTGTAACAAAATGGATGCAACAGGTGCAGACTTTTTAATGGCTTGTGGAACAATCGTTGATCGTTTAGGTGCAAAATCATGCCCTATTCAATTACCTATTGGAGCTGAATCAACATTTACAGGAATTGTTGATATCATTGAACGTAAAGCCGAAATTTATACAAATGATTTAGGAACAGATATTCAAATTACTGAAATTCCTGAAGACTTAAAAGATTTAACTGAAGAATATCGTGCTAAATTATTAGATTATTTAGCAGATTATGATGAAGAATTTATGATGCAAGTTCTTGAAGGTGAAGAACCAAGCGTTGAAGAAATTAAACGTGTATTACGTATTGCTGTATGTAATGGTGATTTCTTCCCTGTGCTATGTGGTTCTGCATATAAAAACAAAGGTGTTCAAATGGTATTGGATGCTGTAGTAGATTATTTACCTTCACCATTAGATGTTCCTGCAATTAAGGGTACATTAGAAGATGGTAGTGAATCTGTACGTCATTCAAGTGATGAAGAACCATTTGCAGCTTTAGCATTTAAAATTGCAACTGACCCATTTGTTGGTAAATTATCATACTTCCGTGTATATTCAGGTACTGCTAAATCAGGAAGCTATGTGTTAAACTCAACAAAAGGAAAGAGAGAGCGTTTTGGACGTATCGTTCAAATGCATGCGAATTCTCGTAAAGAAATTGATGAAGTTTATGCTGGAGATATTGCAGCTGCAGTTGGATTAAAAGTAACTACAACTGGAGATTCATTATGTGCTGAAGATCATCCAATCATTTTGGAAAGCATGGAGTTCCCTGAACCAGTTATTGAACTTAGCTTGGAACCAAAAACAAAAGCTGATCAAGATAAAATGGGATTAGCTCTTGCTAAACTTGCTGAAGAAGACCCTACATTTAAAACATATACTGACCAAGAAACAGGACAGACAATTATTGCAGGTGTAGGTGAATTACACTTAGATATTATTGTAGACAGATTACGTCGTGAATTTAAAGTAGAAGCTAATGTTGGACAACCAATGGTTGCTTATCGAGAAACAATTCGTCAAACAGCTGAGTGTGAAGGTAAATATATCAAACAATCAGGTGGACGTGGACAATATGGTCACGTATGGATTAAATTCGAACCTCAAGAAGAAGGTAAAGGTTTTGAATTCGTTGACGCTACAGTTGGTGGAAGTGTTCCTCGTGAATTTATCAAACCTACTGAAGAAGGTTTACGTGATGCATTAGAAAATGGTATCATTGCTGGATATCCAGTTATTGATATTAAAGCAACATTATTCGACGGTTCATACCATGATGTCGATTCAAGTGAAATGGCATATAAAATTGCTGCTTCTATGGCATTAAAAGCTGCTGCTAAAAAATGCCAACCAGTTATTCTTGAACCAGTTATGATGGTTGAAGTTACTGCACCAAATGAATACTTAGGTAATGTTATGGGTGATGTAAGTTCACGTCGTGGTTCTATTATTGATCAAGAAGAAAGAGGAAATGCTATTATTGTTAAAGCACATGTACCTTTATCAGAAATGTTCGGATACGTTACAGATCTTCGTTCATTTACACAAGGACGTGGAAATTACTCTATGAAATTTGATCACTATAGCGAAGTTCCAAAAAGCATCGCAGAAAAAATCGTTAAAAACAACAGTTCTGAAAATTAATTGTTGCTTTTATAAATAGTTTGAATTAGAATATACATGAAATCTAAATTTTTAGGAGGAAATTAAAATGGCTAAAGAAAAATTTGACCGTTCCAAAACACATGTTAACATCGGAACTATCGGTCACGTTGACCACGGTAAAACAACTTTAACTGCTGCTATCACTAACGTTTTAGCTGCTGAAGGTAAAGCTAAAGCTCAGGCTTATGACCAAATCGATGGTGCACCTGAAGAAAAAGAACGTGGAATTACAATTAACACTGCTCACGTTGAATACGAAACTGACAAACGTCACTACGCTCACGTTGACTGCCCAGGACATGCTGACTACGTTAAAAACATGATTACTGGTGCTGCACAAATGGATGGTGCAATCTTAGTAGTTGCTGCTACTGATGGACCTATGCCACAAACTCGTGAACATATCTTACTTGCTCGTCAGGTAGGTGTTCCTTATATCTGCGTATTCTTAAACAAATGTGACTTAGTTGATGATGATGAATTAGTTGACTTAGTTGAAATGGAAGTACGTGAATTATTAAGTGAATATGGATTTGACGGAGACAACGCTCCAGTTATCCGTGGTTCTGCTTATCAAGCATTACAAGGTGATGAAAAATATGTTGCTGCAATTCATGAATTAATGGATGCTGTTGATGCATATATTCCAGATCCAGTTCGTGATACTGATAAACCATTCTTAATGTCAGTAGAAGATGTTATGACTATCACAGGACGTGGTACTGTTGCTACAGGACGTGTTGAACGTGGTGTTGTTAAAATGGGTGAAGAAGTTGAAATCGTTGGTATTAAAGAAACTCAAAAAACAGTTATTACTGGATTAGAAATGTTCCGTAAACAATTGGAATTTGCTGAATCAGGAGATAACATTGGTGCTTTATTACGTGGTATCAACCGTGAACAAATTCAACGTGGACAAGTACTTGCTAAACCTGGAACAGTACATCCACATACAAAATTCAAAGCTCAAGTATACGTATTAAGTAAAGAAGAAGGTGGACGTCATACACCATTCGTATCTAACTATCGTCCTCAATTCTACTTCCACACTACAGACGTAACTGGTGTTATTACTTTACCAGAAGGAACTGATATGGTTATGCCTGGAGATAACGTAGAAATGACTGTTGAGTTGATTGCTCCAATCGCTATCGAAAACAACACAAAATTCTCTATTCGTGAAGGTGGACGTACTGTAGGTTCAGGAAACGTTACTGAAGTTATCGAATAATAAGGGTTTATATTATTATTGAAGAGTGCATATATATGCGCTCTTTTTTAATGTGAATTTATTTATTATAAAAAATAATAAAAAAATTTAACTAAGGGTTGTAAATATTTATCTTATATGTTATAATTTCGATATGACCGCAAGGACATGCGAGGTTGCTGACCCACTGAGAAACGTTGTCATGGACGGCGAGGTCAGGGAATTCGCATCGAGCGAGTCTATAGTCGATATAGACGAAAGGAGATTATTCATGGCAAAAAATAGCGTAAGAATTCGCTTAAAAGCCTACGAACATAGAATCTTAGATGCATCTGCAGAAAAGATTGTTCAGGCAGCACAAGCTCACGGTGCTAAGAAAATTGTTGGACCAGTACCTCTTCCAACTGAAAAGCAGATTGTAACAGTTCTGCGTGCGGTACACAAATATAAAGATTCTCGTGAACAATTTGAGATCAGAACGCACAAACGTTTAATTGAGATTGTCGGACCTACGGCGGAAACAATCGATTCATTGAGTCGTTTAGAATTGCCAAGTGGTGTTGACATCGAAATTAAGCTGTAATGGAGGTGACAACATGAAAGGTATTCTTGGACGTAAACTTGGAATGACACAGGTATTCACGGAAGATGGAGTATTGATTCCGGTTACTGTTGTTGAAGCTACACCAAACGTAGTGTTACAGAAAAAAACATTGGAAAACGATGGATATGAAGCTGTACAATTAGGATTTGAAGATTTAAAAGAATCTCGCAGTAATAAACCAGAAAAAGGACATGCTGCAAAAGCAAACACTGCTGCTAAACGCTTTGTAAGAGAAGTTCGTGATTGCGAATTAGATCTTAACTTAGGCGATGAAGTAAAAGTTGATATTTTCTCAGCTGGGGAAACAGTTGATGTTATTGGAACTAGCAAGGGTAAAGGATACAATGGTACAATTGTACGTAACAATGCTCACCAAGGTCCTAAATCTCACGGTGGTTCAAAAAATATTCGTCACATTGGTTCATTAGCTACGAACGGTATCACATCTCGTCAAGGTAGAATTATTAAAGGAACGATTATGGCAGGTCAGTTAGGTGGATATAGAACAACTAACCAAAACTTGACAGTAATCAAAGTTGATGTTGAAAACAATTATTTATTAATTAAAGGTAACGTGCCTGGACCTAAACGTGGTTTAGTTATGGTACGCACTGCTAAATGCTCAAAAGGAGATAAAACTCCTGTGACTTTGGTAGATTACACGAAAGAGGAGGAATAAAAGATGCCTAAGATGGTCGTATTAAGCCAAGCAGGTAAAGAGTTACATGAAATTACTCTTGCCGATACTGTATTTGGCATCGAGCCAAATCAGCAATGTATCTTCGATGCCATTGTTATGCAACGCGCAAGTATGCGCCAAGGAACACATGATACTAAGAACCGTACTGAAGTAAGCGGTGGTGGACGTAAACCTTGGAGACAAAAAGGAACTGGACGTGCTCGTCAAGGTTCTATTCGTGCTACACAGTGGAGAGGTGGGGGAACTGTATTTGGACCAACGCCAAGAAGCTATGCATATAAATTGAACAAAAAAGTTCGTCGTCTTGCACTTAAATCAGTTTTATCTGAAAAAGTGTTAGAAAATGCTATGAGCGTAGTTGATAAATTTGAATTAGAAGCTCCAAAAACAAAAGCTTTCAATGAAATTATTGCTAACTTAAACGCTCCTAAAAAAACATTATTTGTAGTATCTGAAGGAGAAAATTTTGAAAATGCATTCTTAAGCATGAGAAACATCCCATCAATGATGATGTTGACTGCTGATGGATTAAATGTTTACGATATCGTAAATGCTAACAGAATTATCTTTACAGAAGCTGCTGTTAAAGATGTTGAGGAGGCACTTGCATAATGGATAACTATAGAGACATTATTATCCGTCCAATCATTACTGAAAAGACAATGAGATATATGGACGAAGACAACAAAGTAACTTTCGAAGTTAAAAAAGGCGCTAACAAAACACTTGTTAAACAAGCTGTTGAAAGTATTTTCGGTGTTGATGTAGTTGCTGTTAATGTTGTTAACGTAAAACCTAAAACAAAAAGAATGGGTAAATACGTTGGAAAAACAAAGGCTGTTCGTAAAGCATATGTAAAAATTGCTGAAGGACAAGATATTAACTTATTTGGCGAAGAAGAAGCTAAATAAAATCAGGAAGAAGAACGCTATTTCCTGTATAAATATTGCGTAAGGAGGAAATTGACAAATGCCAATTAAAAAATATAAACCGACCACTCCAGGTCGTCGTGGGATGACTAGCTTATCTCGTGAAGAAATCACTGCAAATAAGCCAGAGAAATCATTAGTTGCACCTTTAAATAGTAAAGGTGGAAGAAATAACACAGGACGTACAACAACTCGTCATCAAGGTGGAGGACATAAACGTTCATATCGTATTATCGATTTCAAACGTAATAAAGATGGAATTCCAGCTAGAGTTGCTACTATTGAGTATGATCCTAACCGTTCTGCAAATATTGCTTTATTGAATTATGTAGATGGTGAAAAACGTTATATCATTGCTCCCAAAGGTTTAACTGTAGGAATGACAGTTGTATCTGGAAAAGGTGCAGATATTAAAGTAGGAAATGCTTTAGAATTAAAAGATATTCCTGAAGGTACATTTATTCATAACATTGAATTAAAACCTGGAAAAGGTGGCCAATTAGCTCGTTCAGCTGGTGCATCTGCGCAGATTTTAGGTGTTGAGGATAAATATGTAACAATTCGTTTAGTATCTGGAGAAGTTCGTAAAATTTTGTCTAATTGTCGTGCAACAATCGGTATGGTTGGAAACGAAGATCATAGCTTAGTTAACTATGGTAAAGCAGGACGTAATCGTTGGAGAGGTATTCGCCCAACAGTTCGTGGTTCTGTTATGAACCCTAATGATCACCCTCATGGTGGTGGTGAAGGACGTACTCCAGTAGGACGTAAATCACCAATGACTCCTTGGGGTAAAAAAGCTATGGGTGTTAAAACTCGTAAAGTTAAAAAACAGTCTACGAAATTAATCGTTCGTCGTCGTAATGGCAAATAGGCAAAAGGAGGAAATTAAAAATGAGTCGTAGTTTAAAAAAAGGCCCATTCTGTGATGACCATTTAATGAAAAAGGTTGAAGCATTGAATGCAGCCGGAAAAAAACAAGTTATTAAAACCTGGTCACGTCGTTCAACAATTTTCCCTCAGTTTGTGGAACATACATTTGCTGTATATAACGGTAAAGAACACATGCCTGTTTACGTTACTGAAGACATGGTAGGACATAAACTTGGAGAATTCGTGCCAACACGTAAATATGCTGATCACGGAAGTGATGACAAGAAAGCTAAGAGATAAGGAGGAAACGTGAGATGGAAGTAAAAGCAACTGCAAAGACATTACGTATCCCACCTAGAAAAGCTCGTCTTGTAATTGATTTGATTCGTGGGAAAAACGTTGACGAAGCTGCAGCAATTTTGAAATTTACACCAAATGTTGCTGCTGAATCTATCGCAAAAGTATTAAAATCAGCTGTAGCAAACGCTGTTAATAACAATGAAATGAATGAAGAAAAATTATACGTGAAAGCATGTTATGCTAATGAAGGTGTTACTTTGAAACGCTTCATGCCACGTGCAAAAGGATCTGCAAGTGCAATCCATAAACGTACCAGCCACATTACTGTAGTGGTTGACGAGCGTAATTAAGGAGGTAGCTCATGGGACAGAAAGTTAGTCCAATCGGAATGCGAGTTGGCGTTATTCGCGACTGGGAGTCAAGATGGTATGCTGATAAAGATTATGCCGATTTATTACTTGAAGATGTTAAAATTCGTGAATTCTTATTCAAAGAATTAAAAGCAGCTTCTGTATCTAGAATTGAAATCGAACGTTCTAAAAACCGTGTTGAGATTATGATCCGTACAGCTCGTCCTGGTGTGATCATTGGTACAAACGGAGAAAGTATCGAAAACTTAAAGAAAAAATTAGAAAAATTAACTGGTGGAAAAAACATCTATGTTAAAGTATTAGAAATTGCAAACCCTGATTTAGATGCTAGATTGGTAGCACGTAGTATTGCTGACCAATTGGAACAACGTGCAAGTTTCCGTACAGCTCAGAAAAAAGCTATTCAAAGAACTATGCGCGCAGGTGCTAAAGGAATCAAAACTTCAGTATCTGGACGTTTAGGTGGAGCTGATATGGCACGCGCTGAAGGGTATAGTGAAGGTGTTGTACCTTTACATACACTACGTGCTGATATTGATTATGCATGGGAAGAAGCTGCAACTCAATATGGACGTTTAGGTGTTAAAGTTTGGATTTGTCGTGGTGAAGTGTTACCTGGACAAATGGTTCAAGAACCAGAAGCACCTAAAGGAAATGACCGTCGTCGTGGACGTCGTAATAACCGCCGCAATAATAATCAGAGAAGAGCTGCAACAAGCGCTCCTAAATCTGCGGAAGGAGGAAACTAATTATGTTGATGCCTAAAAGAACAAAATATAGAAGACCTCACCGTTTAAGTTATGAAGGACGTGCAAAAGCAGGTCGTGACGTATCTTTTGGTGAATATGGCTTAATGGCAGATACTGGTGCTTACATCAGTAACCGTCAAATTGAAGCTGCACGTATTGCTATGACACGTTATATGAAACGTGGTGGTAAAGTTTGGATTCGTATCTTCCCACATATGGCAAGAACGAAAAAACCTTTAGAAGTACGTATGGGTTCTGGTAAAGGTGCTCCAGAAGGATGGGTAGCTGTAGTAAAACCAGGACGTGTAATGTTTGAAATCGCTGGAGTTCCTGAAGAAGTTGCTCGTGAAGCATTCCGTTTAGCTTCTCATAAATTGCCAGTAAAAACAAAATTTGTTAGAAAAGGAGAGACAAAATAATGACAGCGAAAGAGATCAGAGAATTAAGTAATACTGAAATTAAACAACAGATCGAAACGCTTAAAGATGAACTTTTTAATCTTCGTTTCCAACAAGCTACAGGACAATTAGCTAACACTGCTCGTATGAAAACAGTGAAAAAAGATATTGCCCGTATGAAAACCGTATTGACTGAGCGTGAGCTTAGCAATCAGGATTAAGGAGGATCACTAAGCTATGGAAAGATCTAACCGTAAAGTATATCGTGGAACTGTTGTTTCAGATAAAATGGATAAAACAATTACTGTAATTGTTGAAACTAAAAAAACACATCCATTATATGGAAAACGTGTAAAATATTCTAAAAAATTTAAAGCTCATGATGAAAATAACGAAGCAAGAATTGGAGACAAAGTTGTTATTATGGAAACTCGTCCGTTATCTGCAACGAAACGTTTCCGCTTAGTTGAAATCGTTGAGAAAGCTGTTCAGCTTTAGGCGCTAGGAGGTAGACATTCATGATCCAGAATGAAAGTAGATTACGCGTCGCTGATAACACAGGTGCTAAGGAAGTTTTAGTAATCCGTTGTTTAGGTGGAAGCGTTCGTAAGTTTTCAAACATCGGGGATATCGTTGTCTGTGCTGTAAAACAGGCTGCTCCTGGTGGAACTGTTAAAAAAGGTGACGTTGTAAAAGGCGTAATCGTACGTACTAAACGTGGTGTACGTCGTGAAAACGGAACATATATTAAATTTGATGATAATGCTGTTGTGTTAATTAAAGATGACAAAACTCCACGAGGAACACGTATCTTTGGACCAGTAGCAAGAGAATTACGTGACAAAGACTTTATGAAAATTGTGTCTTTGGCACCAGAAGTATTATAAGGAGGTGTCTTTGTGAAAATCAAAAAAGGTGATAAAGTTCAGGTTATTACAGGTGCTTACAAGGGCACTATTGCTGAAGTAACTAAAGTTTTACCAAAAGAAAACAAAGTTATTGTTGAAGGTGTTAATGTTGCGAAAAAACATTTAAAACCTACTCAAGCTAATCCTGACGGAGGAATTATTGAAAAAGAAATGCCAATTCATGTAAGCAATGTAATGGCATATGATAGCAAAGCTAAAAAAGCAAGTCGTGTTGGATTCGAAATGAAAGAAGACAAACAAGGCAATACAACAAAGGTTCGCGTCTATAAAAAATCAGGCGCTGAAGTTAAGTAGGAGGGTTAAAGGATGAACCGCCTAAATAAAAAATATAAAGATGTAGTTGTACCTAACTTAATGAAAAAGTTTAACTACGATTCAGTTATGGAAGTTCCATGTGTTGATAAAGTTGTTATTAACATGGGAATCGGTGAAGCAATTGCAAATCCAAAGGTACTAGATGAAGCAATCGCAGAATTAGCACAAATTACTGGTCAAGCTCCAGTTGTTACAAGAGCTAAAAAATCAATTGCAAACTTTAAATTACGTGAAGGTATGCCAATTGGATGTAAAGTAACTTTACGTAAAGAAAAAATGTATGATTTCTTAGATAAATTAATGAACATCTCTTTACCACGTGTACGTGACTTCCGTGGTGTATCTACAACATCATTTGATGGCCGTGGAAACTATACATTAGGTATTAAAGAACAATTAATTTTCACTGAAATTAATTATGATAAAGTTAATCACGTTCGTGGTATGGATATTGTAATTGTTACTACTGCTAAAACGAACGAAGAAGCTAAGGCATTACTTGATGAATTAGGAATGCCTTTCAAGAAATAGGAGGACTTTCAATATGGCAAAGAAAGCAATGATTAATAAATCAAAACGTCCTCAAAAGTTCCAAGTGCGTGAGTACACACGTTGCGAACGTTGTGGTCGTCCTCACTCAGTTTTACGTAAATACAAACTATGCCGTATTTGCTTCCGTGAGTTGGCTTATAAAGGTCAAATTCCGGGTGTAAAAAAGGCAAGTTGGTAGTCAGATAGGAGGAATATAGTCATGATGATTATGACAGATCCGATTGCAGATATGCTAACTAGAATTCGTAACGGTTTACAAGCTCGTCACGATGTAGTAGAAGTTCCTGCAAATAACGAAAAAATCGCAATCGCAAGAATTTTAAAAGAAGAAGGATTCATTAATAATTATACAGTTGAAGGTGATGTTAAAAAAACTATCACTGTTGAATTAAAATATGGTCCAAATAACGAAAAAGTAATTAATGGATTAAAGAGAGTATCAAAACCAGGATTACGTGTATACGCTAAAGTGGATGAAGTTCCTCGCGTATTAAACGGATTAGGTATTGCAATTATCTCTACATCACATGGTTTAATGACAGATAAAGAAGCTAGAGCAAAACACGTTGGTGGCGAAGTTATCGCTTACGTGTGGTAATCTAGACGGAGGTAAATAAGAATGTCACGTATCGGTAATAAAGCGATTACCATTCCTGCAGGAGTAGAAGTTACTATTTCTGCTGGGAATGAGGTGACTGTTAAAGGTCCTAAAGGAACTTTAACTCGTCAATTTGATCAAAAATATGGAATTAATGTTGAAGAAAATGTATTGAACGTTACTCGTCCAAATGATTTAAAAGCAACAAAACAATTACACGGAACAACTCGTGCTTTATTAGCTAATATGGTTGAAGGTGTAACAAATGGTTATACTAAAGAACTTGAATTAGTTGGTATTGGATTCCGTGCTGCTATGAGCGGTAAAAAATTAACTTTAAACGTTGGATTCTCTCATCCAGTTGAATTTACAGTTGCTGATGATTTAACTGTTGAATGTACTAGTGCAACAGGTATTAAAGTATCAGGTATTGATAAACAGCGTGTTGGTGAATTCGCTGCAAATGTACGTGCTGTAAGAAAACCAGAACCTTACAAAGGAAAAGGTATTCGCTATAAAGGTGAATATGTTCGTCGTAAGGAAGGTAAAACAGCAGGTAAGAAATAGTGGGAAAGGAGAAATTGAACAATGCTTAAGAAAGTATCTAGAAATGATGAGCGCTTACGCCGTCACACGCGTGTTCGTACCAAAATCAGTGGTACTCCTGAATGTCCCCGCCTGAACGTTTTCCGTTCAAATAGTCACATTCACGCGCAAATTATTGATGATGTTAATGGAAAAACATTAGTTTCAGCTAGTAGTGTTGAATTAAAATTAGAAAACGGCGGAAATATTGAAGCTGCTAAGACTGTTGGTGCAGAAGTTGCAAAGCGTGCACTTGCAGATAATATTACAAATGTAGTGTTTGACCGTGGTGGATATGTTTACACAGGACGTGTTAAAGCATTAGCAGAAGCGGCTAGAGAAGCCGGCTTAAAATTTTAGGAGGTTATGCGAATGGAACGTAAACCAAGAAGAAATCGCGAAGTAGAAAAAGAATTCGAAGAACGCGTTGTAACCATTAACCGTGTAACAAAAGTAGTAAAAGGTGGACGCCGTTTCCGTTTTGCTGCATTGGTTGTAATTGGTGATAAAAAAGGCCGTGTAGGATTTGGTACAGGAAAAGCTAATGAGGTTCCTGATGCAATTAAAAAGGCTGTTGAGAATGCTAAGAAAAATGTATTCAAAGTATCAACAGTTGGAACAACTATTCCTCATGCAATCACTGGTCGTTATGGGGCTGGAGAAATTTTCTTACGTCCTGCTACAGAAGGTACCGGAGTTATCGCTGGTGGACCAGTTCGTGATGTATTAGAACTTGCTGGTATTAGCGATATCCTAACAAAATGTTTAGGAAGTCGTACACCAATCAACATGGTTCGTGCTACGATTGCTGCATTAAAAGATTTGAAAACAATCGAAGATGTTGCATCTCTCCGTGGTAAAAAACCTGAAGAAATTCGCGGTTAACAGGAGGAAATAAAACATGAAATTACATGAAATGAGTTATACAGAAGGTGCTAGAAGCGCAGGATACCGTGTTGGACGTGGACCTGCTTCTGGTAATGGAAAAACAGCTGGTAAAGGACACAAAGGTCAAAAAGCTAGATCTGGTGGAGGAGTTCGCTTGGGATTTGAAGGTGGACAAACACCACTTGCTAGACGTTTACCAAAACGTGGATTTACTAACTTTAATCGTAAAGAATATGCAATTGTTAATGTTGCGTCTTTAAATAAATTTGAAGATGGAACAGAAGTTACACCTGAATTACTTATTGAAAGTGGTTTAGTAAAAAAAGAATTAGATGGAATTAAGATTTTAGGTGAAGGCGAATTAACTAAAAAATTAACAGTTAAAGCTAATAAATTCTCTAAATCAGCATCTACAGTAATCGAACAAGCAGGCGGAAAAGCAGAGGTTATCTAATATGCTAAATACAATTTCCAACATTTTTAAGAATAAAGATATTCGTAAACGAATATTCTTTACTCTTATCATGTTATTTATCTTTCGTTTTGGTACAACAATTACTGTACCAATGGTAGATACATCATCTTTGACAAGATCGGGAAATTCACTGCTTGATATGATTAATCTATTAGGTGGTGGTGGTCTAGAGCAAATGTCAATTTTTGCATTAGGTGTTGGACCATACATCACCGCTTCTATTATTATACAATTATTATCAATGGATGTAATACCACCGTTAACAGAATTAGCTAAAGGTGGAGCATCTGGAAGAAAAAAGATTGATCAATACACAAGATACCTGGCAGTAGTTTTAAGCTTCTTCCAGGCTTCTATGCTAATATATGGATTTTCTAGAACTTACCCTAATCTATTAGTAAATGGAAATGGGTGGTCAAGTATATTGTATGTAGCTACAGTATTAACAGCAGGTAGTATGTTCTTATTATGGATAGGTGATAGTATTAGTACAAAGGGAATAGGAAATGGTGTCTCATTAATAATTGCTGCTGGAATTATTGCAAGACTTCCATTTGAGTTTTCCACTGCATGGGGTACATTAGTAAATACATCTAGTAGTTCTGCTACATTTAATGGATTATTAAGTTTTGGCGGATATATTTTATGTTATTTATTAATTATTGTTTTTGTCGTTTGTATGCAAATTGCTGAACGTAAAATACCAATTCAATATACTTCAAGTACAGTAACTACACGTCGTAAAGATATGACATATTTACCATTAAAAATTAATTCCGCAAGTGTAATTCCAGTAATCTTTGCTTCATCAATAATGATTGCACCGTTACAAATTATTAAAATGATAACTGCGGCTGAATGGGTTCATACAGTTGAGTATTTCCTAGGTATGCATACTTCAGTTAGTTTGATTATTTATGTAGTATTAATTATTTTATTTACATTCTTTTATACACAATTACAAGTTGATCCTGAAAAGATTGCAGAAAATTTAGGAAAATCAGGAACTTATATTCCTGGTGTTCGACCTGGAACTGAAACTAAAGAATATATTAATAAAGTTTTAAACAGAATAACAGTTTTAGGTGCTATAGCGTTGGCTTTTATTGCCGTTATACCTCATGTTTTACCATTAATCACTAATCTTCCAAGTTCGATGGGAATTGGTGGTACAGGTATTATTATCGTTGTTGGTGTAGCAATGGAAACAGTTAAACAAATAGAAGGACGCTTAACACAAAAATCATATAATAGATTTCTTAACAGATAGAAGGTGAAACTGTGAATATTTTAATTATGGGTGGACCTGGTGCTGGTAAAGGTACAATGTCTGCAAAAATTGTTGAAAAATTTAATGTAAATCATATTTCAACTGGAGACATTTTTCGTTCAGAAATTGGAAATGGTACAGAACTTGGTTTAAAAGCTAAAGAATACATGGATAAAGGAATGTTAGTTCCAGATGAGCTAGTAAATAATATGGTTAAAAGTTATTTAGAAAATCTAGAGGATAAAAAGAATGGATATCTTTTAGATGGTTATCCAAGAACTTTAGATCAAGCCAAAGCTTTTGATGAATTGTCAAAAAATAGTGACTTAGCCATAGATAAAGTAATTGCTATGGATATTGCATTTGATGTTTTAGCAGGTAGAATTACAGGACGTCGTTTATGCAAAAATTGTGGTGAAATTTATCACTTACAATCAAAACCATCAAAAATTGAAGGTAAATGTGATATTTGTGGTAGTGAATTATATCAACGTAAAGATGATACAATTGAAAGCTTAACTGTAAGATTAGATGAATATAGTAAACAAACTGCTCCAGTTCTTGATTATTATGAAGAACAAGGAATTGTTACTAAAATTAATGCTGATCAGCCAATTGATAATGTATGGAATGATGTCTTGAATGCTTTGGAGAAATAATAAATGATTCAACCAAAGTCAAATCAGGAGTTGACATATATGAAAAAAGCAGGTATAATTGTTGCGCTTGCACATCGTGCAGCGCAATCAGTTATACGTGTAGGAATAACGACAAATCAAATTAATGAAGTTGTTGAAAAGACAATTATAGAAAATGGTGGAATACCATCATTTAAAGGTTTGTACGGTTTTCCAACTGCTGCATGTATATCTGTGAATTCTATCATGGTACACGGTATCCCAGATGATACAGTATTACATGATGGGGACATTGTTTCGGTAGATATTGGTGCCTGTTATAAAGGATATCATGGTGACTCAGCATGGACATATGCTGTCGGTAATATTAGTGATGAAACAACAGAATTACTTAATATCGCTAAAGAATCTTTATTTGAAGGTTTAAAAATGGCAAAAGCTGGGAATCATTTAACTGATATATCTCATGCAATAGGTGAATATGTCTTTGGACATGGATATTCATTACCTAGAGATTATGCAGGTCATGGTATTGGAACTTCTGTCCATGAAGATCCGACAGTTCCAAATTTTGGATCGGCAGGTCATGGAATTCTATTACAAGAAGGTATGACACTTGCGATTGAACCAATGGTTTTAGCAGGTAAGCCGCAAACACGATTAATGCCTGATGGATGGGGAGTTGCTACGAAAGATGGTAGTTTATCTGCACATTTTGAGCATACAATCGTGATTACAAATGATGGGTATGAAATACTCACTACAATTAATGAGGAGGAACATCCAACTAATGGGTAAACAAGATGTTATTGAAATGGAAGGAGAAGTCATTGACACTCTTCCTAACGCAATGTTCAAAGTGAAATTGGGAAACGGACACGAAATCTTGGCTCACGTTTCTGGTAAAATCCGCATGCATTACATCCGCATTTTACCAGGGGATCGTGTAACTGTTGAAATTTCACCTTATGATTTAACACGTGGGCGAATAACATTCCGACACAAATAAGTCGAGAATAAGGAGGAAGACGCATGAAAGTAAGACCATCTGTCAAACCAATATGCGATAAGTGCCGCATTATTAAACGTAAAGGCCGTGTCATGGTCATTTGCGAAAATCCAAAACACAAACAAAGACAAGGAAACTAATGGAGGTGTAATGTAAAATGGCTCGTATTGCAGGTGTTGACTTACCACGCGATAAACGCGTAGTAGTATCATTAACGTACATTTACGGTATCGGTAGCACAACTGCTAAACAAATTTTAGCAAAAACTGGAATTAGCGAAGATATCCGTGTAAAAGATTTAACTGAAGAACAAGTTAATGCAATCCGTACAGAAATTGACTCAATTAAAGTTGAAGGTGACTTACGACGTGAAGTCGCTTTAAATATTAAACGTTTAATGGAAGTAGGTTGCTACCGTGGAATCCGTCACCGTAAAGGTTTACCGGTTCGCGGACAAAGAACAAAAACAAATGCTCGTACGCGTAAAGGTCCAGTTCGTACAGTAGCAAATAAAAAGAAATAGGACGATAGGAGGAAATTAAAATGGCAAAAAACGTAAAAGCGGGCGCACGTAAACGTAGAGCACGCAAGAATGTTGCTCGTGGATGTGCTCATATTCATTCAACTTTTAACAATACCATCGTTACTATTACTGACGAAAGTGGAAACGCTGTAGCATGGTCTAGCGCTGGTGCATTGGGGTTCAAAGGTTCACGTAAATCTACTCCATTTGCTGCTCAGATGGCAGGCGAAGCTGCAGGTAAAGCAGCAATAGAAAATGGTATGAAAACTGTATCAGTAAACGTAAAAGGTCCAGGACCTGGACGTGAAGCAGCTGTAAGAGCATTACAAGTTGCAGGATTAGAAATTACAATGATTAATGATGTAACTCCTATTCCACATAATGGTTGTCGTCCACCAAAACGACCACGTGGTTAATCTTAAGCTAGTCGAGGAGGTATAAGTATGCAAAAATTCGAACGTGCACAATTTGAAGTAAAAGAATACGATGAATCAAAGAACTATGGTAAGTTTGTATTTGGTCCTCTTGAAAGAGGTTTTGGAACAACTATTGGGAATGCACTAAGACGTGTTTTGCTTTCCTCTTTACCGGGAGCTGCCGTGTTTTCAATAAAAGTTGACGGGGTTTACCACGAATTTACATCTATTCCAGGAATTGTTGAAGATGTAACAAGTATGATATTAAATATCAAGACATTAGTTATGGAAATTCAAGATGATGAAGTATATACGCTTCGTATCTCAAAACAAGGTCCTGGGGAGGTAACTGGTTCAGATATTATCTGTCCAGAAGGAGTAGAGATTTTAAGCAAAGACTTACATATCTGTACTTTAGAAGAAGGCGGAAAGTTAGAAATGGAGTTACAGGCACGCATTGGACGTGGTTACGTGAGTGCAGATGCTAATAAACAATTATATCAAACTCCAAACCAGCCTTTAGGAATCATATATACGGATTCAATTTATACACCAATTGAAAAAGTATCTTATTCAGTTGATCCAGCTCGTGTTGGTCAAAATGCAAAATATGATAAGGTTACTTTAGAAATTTGGACTGACTCATCTATTGGGCCTGCTGAATCTTTAGCACTATCTTCTAAGATTTTAATTGATCATTTAGATTTATTAACAAATGTTGATCAAACTGTAAATGATATGGAATCAGTTATGAAAGAAGCACAAGGTGAAGTTCAAAATAAAGGACTTGTAATGCCTATTGAAGATTTAGATTTATCTGTTCGTTCATATAATTGTTTGAAACGAGCTGGTATTCAAACTGTTGAAGAATTAACTCAACGTACTGAGGACGAAATGATGAGAGTTCGTAACTTAGGTAAAAAATCACTTAAAGAAGTAAAAGATAAATTGTATGATTTAGGCTTAAACTTTAAGTCATACGAATAAGTTATTTATTCGCAAAGGAGGTAAACAACCAATGTGGAATCGTAAATTAGGACGTACAGCTGACCATCGTAAAGCATTATTACGTAACTTAGCTACATCTTTAATTGCTCATGGTCAAGTAGAAACAACTGAAATGAAAGCAAAAGAAATTAGTTCTGTTGTTGATGAATTAGTTACTTTAGCAAAACGTGGAGATTTACATGCTCGTCGCCAAGCTGCTAAATTTGTACGTGATGTAGTAGTTGATGAAGCTACAGGAACTACAGCTTTACAAAAATTGTTCAATGAAATTGGACCTGCTTATAAAGATCGTAACGGCGGATATACAAGAGTTGTAAAAACAAGAATTCGTCGTGGAGATGCTGCTCCAATGGCAATTGTTGAATTTGTAAAATAGTAATAAATTGACATCATGGTTTCATGGTGTCTTTTTTTATATAAGAGTTGTTACTGAATGTATAGATGTATAGGAGTTTATGATGAAAAAATTAATAAAAGAAATGGAAGAATATGCAAAATATAACGATATACCAATTATGCAGTTAGAGGGTATTAATTTTATGTGTAATTTTATAAAAGAACATAATATAAAATCAATTTTAGAAATTGGTAGTGCGATTGGTTATTCTGCAATTCGAATGGCATTATTAGATAAAGATATTAAAATTGTTACAATTGAAAGAGATGATATTCGATATCAAAAAGCTATTGAAAATATACATAAAGCAGGATTAGAAAAGCAAATTACAATTTATCATGATGATGCATTAGAAACTATAATTAATGGTACATTTGATATGTTATTTATTGATGCAGCGAAAGCACAATATATAAAATTCTTTGAGAGATATGAATCCAATGTTAAGAAAAATGGCTTTATTATTACTGACAACTTAAAATTTCATGGTTTCGTTGAGCACAAAGAATTGGTGACAAGTAGAAATTTAAGACAATTGGTGACTAAAATAGGTAAATTTGTAGATTATTTGAAAAATAGAGAGGACTATGAAACAAAATTTTTAGATTATGGAGATGGAATAGGAATCAGTAGAAAAAAATAGTTTTTCAGTATTAATTTATCTAAATTGTGTTACAATATAAATATGAAAGTGGTGATAAATATGAAAAAAGCATTGCCTTTGTTAGCTCTATTAGGTGGCGCTGCAGCTTTAGTAGTTTATAAAATAAAGAAAGATGAGCAGAAAAAAATAGTTGATTTAGATGAAGGGTTATTATATGATGATACTTTGTTGGAAAATGAGGAATTAAATGAAAAATCTAATGATAATTTAAATAATTGTGTACATGATTCAGTAGGAATAGAAGATAATAATGTGGTAGATATTGAAGATAAAAGTGCTTGTAATGTATCTTATGATGAAGTTTTTACACATTTAACAAAATCAGAAATGACATTATTAAAAGAAGATACAGACGCTAGAATTGTCTCATTGAATGAAAAACATGATATTCATGAAAAAGAAAGACCTATACAACATCATTTGAAATTTTCAAACGAAATTCAAATGAACGAATTTAAAAATATTATAATTAATCATGGATATGTAATTACACGTGGAGTTCAAGAATTTGAGTTGATTGTATTGCATATTGCTCCAATAGATAATGTAAAAATTATGGCTAATATTTATTATTTAGCTGATGTTGCTGCTATGTATAATGGAATTTATAAAGGTTGGGAAACAAGAGTAATTACTGAATAATTTATTATTAAAGAATAAGATCATTTCTATTAAGGAGATGGTCTTTTTTAATTCTATTATTGAAATAAAAAAACAATTGTATATAATATTAAACTATATAGGGAGGTAGGATATGTTTCAACAAAGTTTCAATTTCATTGCTATGATATTAATTGGACTGCTGTTTTGCTTTCTTGGCTTCTCATTTATTTTTGGATCGTTAGGTGTATGGAATTGGTTATATATTATTTTTGTGGCAAGTATATCAATTATAATTGTATTGAAAATATGTAATTTAATTTTTAATTTTAAAGTTGAAAAGCATAAAATTACTTCAATATATGAGCTTATTATTTGGTGTATTTTAATTTTTGTCGCTTTCTTTAGTCCTAATATTTTTTATATTGTTTTACCTAAATTAATTGGTGTATGGATTTTATTTCATGCAGTAGTCAAAATCATTGTTATATATGTAAAATTAAAAGATAATTTAAAAATATCGATTTTTGAATTATTATTTTTATTTGGTGATTTATGTATGAGTTCTTTCTTATTGGGAAATCCAATAAGACATACTATCTTTATTAATATTGTAACAGGATTATATTTTATAATTTATGGGTTTAATTCTCTTATAGAATGTATAAGGGAATATATTCCAAGTAATGAAAAGATTATTATAAAAAAGAAGATAAGATTAGCAGTGAATCCATTGATTTCTGCAATTATTCCACCCCATTTATTATATGAATTATTAGATCAAGATAACGAAGAAGAAATAAACGAACGTTTTAATTCTATAAAAGAAGAAATTCCAATAGATTTAGAGGTGATGATACATATAGCTCCAAGTGGACCAGCTATGTTGGGTCATACAGATCTAATATATAAAGATCATGTTATTTCTTATGGATGTTATGATCCACATAATAGATATTTATTTGGAACACTTGGGGACGGTGTCATTCTAGTTGCTGAAAAAAATTCATATTTATACAATTGTTTAAAAAATGAGAATAAAGTATTGATTAGTTTTGGTTTGACATTGACAAAAGAACAGAAGAAAAATTTAAATAAAAAATTTAAAGAGGTATTTTCTGATGTTATAGATTTTTATAGTGATGAAGATTTAAAGAACAGAGGTTTGCCATACAAAGGAACATGTGATGATTATATAAGTAGAGTATCAAGAAATTCACCAAATGTTAAATTTTATAAACTGAAAGAAGGAAAAATGAAAACATTTTTTGTTTTATATACAAATTGTGTTTATTTTATGGCAAACTTTTTAAAAGAAGTCGGGCTTAATTTATTTGATTTAAGTGGAATAATTTCGCCAGGTGCTTATTATGATTTTATGAATAAACAATTTAAAAGTAATAAAAGTTTTGTTATATCTAGAAAGGTTTTTAGAAAAAAAGATGCAGAAAAATTCTTAGAAAAATCTAATTAGTGAAAATATTAATTATTGTTTTATTGACTAATTTCATTGTATAATGAAATAGCTAAATTTGAGGTGATGATATGAATAAAATACATGTTGAAAATTTAGTATTTTCATATGATAAAGAAAAAAATGCAGTAGATAACGTATCCTTTTCTATTGAAGAAGGAAGTTATACTACTATTATTGGACATAATGGAAGTGGAAAAAGTACTATTGCAAAGTTGTTGATTGGTCTTTTAGATAAAGATGAAGGACATATTTATGTTGATAATGAAGAATTAGATTATGATTCAGTATATGATATACGTAATAAAATAGGGATAGTATTTCAAAATCCAGATAATCAATTTATAGGTGCAACAGTTGCAGATGATATTGCATTTGGATTAGAGAACCATCAAATTGCTTCAGAAAAAATGCAGAATATTATTGAAAAATTTGCAGAAAAAGTAGGTATGATAAAATATTTAGAAAGCGAGCCTACAAAGTTATCTGGTGGACAGAAACAAAGAGTTGCAATTGCTGGTGTATTAGCTATGCAGCCTGAAATTATTATATTTGATGAATCAACAAGTATGCTTGACCCACAAGGGAAAGCAGATATTAATGAATTGATACAAGAGATACATAAAGAAAGTAATATTACAATTATTTCTATTACTCATGATATTGAAGAAGTATCAAAGTCTGATCATGTTATTGTTATGAATGATGGTCATATAGTTATGAATGGAAAACCTGAAGAAATTCTTTTAAGAGAAAAAGAATTAGTAAAACTTCATTTAGATATTCCTTTTGCATTAAAATTTACGAATGCATTAAAAAAAGAAAATATACATATTGATTCATGTACAACATTAGAAAGGGTGGTTGAAGAACTATGCCAATTACGTTCAAAAATGTAGCACATACATATAATGAAGGGTCACCTTTTCAATATGCGGCATTAAAAAATATTAATCTAGATATTCCAGAAGGAAAAATTACTGCAATTATTGGAGAAACAGGAAGTGGAAAAACCACATTAGTGCAACATTTAAATGCATTACTATTACCAAGTGAAGGAGAACTTCAAATACTAGATGAAAAAATAATAGCAAAAGAAAAACCAAAAAATTTAAAATCACTAAGAAAACAAGTAGGTTTGGTATTTCAATTTCCTGAATATCAATTATTTGAAGAAACAATCGCTAAAGATATTGCATTTGGACCTAAAAACTTTGGAGCAAGTGAGGAAGAAGCGTTTGCTATTGTGAAACAAGTTATGCCGGTGGTAGGTTTAGATGAAAGCTATATGGAACAATCTCCTTTTGATTTATCAGGTGGACAAAAAAGAAGAGTCGCAATAGCAGGCATTCTTGCAATGGACCCCAATGTATTAGTATTGGATGAACCTACGGCTGGATTAGATCCTCAAGGGGCTAAGGATATGATGGATTTGTTTGTAAGAATGAATAAAGAATTCCATAAAACAGTATTGATTGTAACACATGATATGGAACATGTACTAAATTATTGTGATGAAGTAATTGTTGTAAAAAAAGGTAGAATTGAAAAGCAATGTGAAGTAAAAGAATTTTTTGAATCATTGGATTTATTAAAAGAATTAAGAATAAATCCTCCAGCTATTATTCGATTAAGAGAGTTGTTAATTCAAAAAGGATTTCATATCGATTCTTCTGTGCTTAATATCGATGACTTAGCAAAAGCAGTTGCAAACGAGGTGAAACATTATGAATAATGTAGCATTGGGAAAATATCTACCGCTAAATTCAGTAGTTCATAAAATGGATCCTCGAGCTAAAATTTGTGCAATGTTAATTATGATGATTGCAATATTTATACCAGCAGGATATACAGGTTATATGATTATGGGAGTTGTTATTATTGCAGTAGCGCAGCTAGCAAAATTAAAAATGAATTTTTTATGGAGAGCAATGAAGCCAATGCTATTTATGTTGAGTTTTTTGCTACTTATAAATTTGATTGTTGTTCGTACAGGAAATGTTTTGTTTACTATAGGAAGTTGGTCTATATATTCAGATGCTATTTCACAGA
The DNA here is from genome assembly GCA_029258245.1 of Longicatena sp. Classification (GTDB taxonomy): domain Bacteria; phylum Bacillota_I; class Bacilli_A; order Erysipelotrichales; family Erysipelotrichaceae; genus Longicatena_A. The sequence goes on from JARHZK010000209.1 coordinate 23,734, forward strand.
CTTTATATATTGTTGTGCGTTTAGCTTTAATGATTATGATTACAACAATTTTAACGGCAACAACAAAACCATTAGAATTAACATTAGGAATTGAAGATTTATTAAAGCCATTCAAAGTTATTCATGTACCTGCTCATGAAATTGCAATGATGATTTCTATTGCCTTAAGATTTATTCCTACATTAATTGAAGAAACACAACGTATTATGAAAGCGCAGGCTTCTCGTGGTGTCGATATGGAGAATGGAAAATTAATGGATAAAATGAAAGCCATCTTATCTCTTATTGTCCCTTTATTCGTGTCTGCGTTTCAACGTGCCGAAGAATTAGCATATGCTATGGAAGCAAGAGGCTATATTCCAAATCGCCATAGAACACGCTATAAACAGCTGAAAATGAAAGGCATGGATTATGTTCTATTGATTGGGTGCTTTTCTATATTAGGAATAATTATTTTATTAAGTGTAGGAAATTTTGGTTTAATTTAATAGGTAAAAAATGACAAGATATAAAGCAATTGTTAGTTATGATGGAAGTCAGTATGGTGGGTGGCAGAAGCAACTTAACACAAATTCAATTCAAGAAGAAATTGAAAAGGCATTAAAGAAAATGCATAAGCATCAAATTGAAATAGTAGCAAGTGGCAGAACAGATGCAAAAGTTCATGCGATTGCACAAGTTTTTCATTTTGATAGCAGTATGGAAGTAAAAGAAGGTCATTGGGAAAGAGCATTAAATTCCTTGTTACCAAAGGATATTCGTATTCAAAAAGTAGAATGTGTTAGTGATGAATTTCATGCTCGTTTTGATGCAATTAGTAAACGATATGATTTTTTAATTACAAATGATGTACTAAATCCATTTTTAGAAAATTATATGGCAAAAGAACATCATACATTAGATGTATCTTATATGAAAGATTGCGCAACTGTTTTTTTAGGAACACATGATTTTACAAGTTTTACTAGCAATAAAATTGATCCTAGGAAACCACGAGAAAAAACAATAACTCGATTAGATGTAATAGAGGAAGAAAATTGTATTCGTTTGGTTTTTGAGGGGACGGGATTTCTAAGATATATGGTAAGAATGATTTCTCAAACATTAATAGAAGCAGGAAAACATCGTTTAACTAAAGAAGATGTCAAGCAAATGTTAGAAATGAAGGATAAACATGCATGCCGATATAAAGCGGCACCGCAAGGATTGTATTTAGTTAAAGTTAATTATAAAGGCGAGTAATCGTCTTTTTTTGCAGATATTGTGTAAAAGTACAAGGATTGTGGTATAGTTACAAAGGAAAAGATGAGGTGATTTCAATGCGGAAGACAAATTTTCATACTCATACAGCTAGATGTATGCATGCAAATGGGAAAGATGAGGAATATGTTCTAGCAGCTATTGAAGCAGGATATGAAGAATTAGGTTTTTCAGATCATACACCATGGAAATATGATAGTGATTTTGTAGCACATATGAGAATGCGATTAGATCAATTTGATGAATATTATAATAGTATAAAAAAACTCAAAGAAAAATATAAAAATGATATTAAAATTCTAATTGGATTAGAGTGTGAATATTATCCCAAATATATGAAATGGTTAGAATCTTTTGTTAAAGAGTATAAATTAGATTATATTATTTTAGGAAATCATTACTATGATACTGATGAAAAAAGAATTTATTATGGAAGATATTGTAATGATGATTCTTATGTAAAAAAATATATAGATGGGGCAATTGAAGGAATGAAGACAGGTTTATATTCATATTTAGCACATCCTGATTTATTTATGCGAGGAAAAATAGAATTTGATGACTTTGCAAAAGAGGAATCCTATCGTCTTTGTAAAGTAGCAAAAGAATTGAATATACCTTTAGAATATAATCTTGCGGGAGCACAATATAATGAGGAATTAGGAATAGAGCAATACCCTCATAGAGAATTTTGGAAAATTGCTGCAGAAGTAGGAAATAAAGCAATTATTGGTGTAGATGCACATGATCCAACAGCATTAAAAACAGATTATTATAGAAACCAAGCAATAGAAAGATTAAAAAATTTAAAAATAGAAATTGTTGATTCTATAGATTGTACCAAAATCAATGAAAAGTAATAAAATTTTATATTTATATTGACTTATTGTAATTTTGATAATAAACTATTAAATAGGCACTTAAGCCTTTGTAGCCCCGGAAACTACATAGGAAAGGAAGAATAAATATGCGCCAAACAACATTTACAAAACCTGCAGACGTGAAACGTACTTGGTACGTAGTAGATGGAGCAGGAAAGACTTTAGGTCGTTTATCTACTGAAGTAGCAGCAGTGTTAAGAGGAAAACATAAACCTACATACACTCCAAACGTTGACTGTGGAGATTTCGTTATCGTAATCAATGCAGACAAAATTGAAATGACAGGAAACAAATTAGATGGTAAAAAATACTACAACCACTCTGGTTATGCTGGAGGAATGCGTGTACGTACAGCTCGCAACATGAAAGAAAACTATACTGTTGAATGGGTTGAAAGATCTATTTATGGTATGTTACCTCATACTAAATTAGGTGATAACATGCGTAGACATCTATTTGTTTACACAGGGGCAGAACACCCACACGCAGCTCAACAACCAGTTGAGTTAAAAATCAAAGGATAGGAGGAAAAAGAAATGGCAGCTAAGAAAAATACAGTAACTTACAATGGTACAGGACGCCGTAAAACTTCTGTTGCTCGTGTCTTTATGACTCCAGGAACAGGAAATATTGTTGTTAATGGTAAAACATTAGAAGAATACTTACCTTTAGAAACTTTACGTATGGTTGTTCGTTCACCATTAGAATTAACAGAAACATTAAGTCAATTTGATATTAAAATCAACGTACAAGGTGGAGGATACACTGGTCAAGCTGGTGCTATGCGTCATGGTATCACTCGTGCTTTAATGGAAGCAAGTGCTGATTACAGACCTGCATTAAAAGCAGCTGGATTTGTTACTCGTGATCCACGTGCTAAAGAACGTAAGAAATACGGTTTAAAAGCAGCACGTCGTGCACCTCAATTCTCAAAACGTTAATTTTCTTATCGTTCAAGAATTGTCAAAACGAATCACAAAAAGTCAGAAAGTCCCATTTATGGGGCTTTTTTTTGTATGAACTAAAAATCAATGTATAAAGTAATATTATTAAGGATATAATCCTACGTTGGTTAAATAGAGAAAATTCAAAATAATATGACTTTAGTAGTATTAATATAAACGAATACATCTATTATAAAGTACGATAAAAAATTAAATATGTTGATATAAATAATGAGTTTAAAAATTATACTTAATGTAAATATAGTAAAAAAATATGTGTTATTTAATATATATCTGGATTTACACAAATTAAAACCATTCATTGATAATGGCAGGAAGGTTAACTATAGCCGACTTGCACGAGAATTTGATGTTGATAGAAGAACTATCAAGAAATATTGTTTAGGTTTTACAAAAAAAACAAAAAGATCTAGACATTCTA
>JARHZK010000215.1 GCA_029258245.1 Longicatena sp.
TCCTGAATTGAAAAAGTAATTTCCAGTTCAATAAATTAAAAATTTTTTGTGGAACTTAGTCTTACAAATATAGATTTTATCGATGTTCTAGTCATCATGTTTTGAAAAAAATATGATGACTTTTTCAGATTATGTGTTTTAATATAGTTAAGGATCTTATTATTATCAACACAAAAAGAGTGGTCTATGACAGCTTTCAAAATTTTTGAAAGAGTAAATTCCACTTTGTTGTGCTATGTTGATGGGATGATGATAGATCTTTATTGGTTACTTAAGAAGTGATGGTCTTAATGTAACTTCATCGGATTCTATTTCAGTGATTCCGAAATTTTTGAATTTCTCAAACAGTATTGGGTTCAAGAAATTCATTAGCTCAGTAGGTGATTTACCACTGAGTTTTTTTCTTTTACTCGAATTAATATGAGAAGTCGCAAGATTCATCTTCTCTTGATTGCATAGGCCTAATTCATTTAGGTTATGTTCTTTTGGTAAGATGTATCTTAATTCTTCGTGTTTGTTTTCTAACTTTCCTTTTTGGCATGATGCCATTGGATCACAGTAGAAAACTCTGGTTCTAGTAGATGAATCCGGACGACTTTCTATTTCATACATACGATAAAATTCTGAGCCTCTATCGGTAAGCAGGACCTCTACTTCTTCTTGAAATAATTTAGGGCCAAGGATATCTTCCAGAAGCAATACTCCATCATTCATGGACTGTGCGGTTTTTTCTTCATGGTATATACAGAACAGAAAATGATAAGAAACAAATAGGAATGTCTGGATAAATGGTCCGTTGCTTACATCGTTATAGACCGTATCCATCTGTACGATTTTGGCAGAAGGATTATCAGAAATATAATTTTTGTAATCGCTGTATTTACGTCCGTTCAAATATTTTCTGTCTTCACGCTTCTTATAGACATTTGCTAGTTTTTTAGGGATTCTGCGGCTTACTTGACGACGTAATGATATTGCAGAGATATCAAAACCTAAATCTTTAAAGACGCTTGATTCTACATATGTATATAATGTTTTAAGAGACACTCCTATTTCTGGATGTGATAGAAGAATTTGTTCTAAAGATTGCCCTTTAGCTAATAGTGGTTCGATGATAGTACCTATTTCTTTGATTTTGTCGCATGTAGTATTGAATCCCACACGAGTTTCAACGAGCATACTGGAATATTCGTTATTAGCGAATTTTGCGATGTATTTATATTTGCTGAATCTGCAGTGATTATATTTTTCGCATCCATTACAAACGCCTGGACTTTTGTCTCGTCTTTTACATTTAAATTGTTTAAAGTCTGGACAATCAATCCTACAATTGCGAGCATAAGCACATTTCTGATAATTAGCACACTCAAGAGGCAAAGAAAATTTTTTAGTAATAAATCTATGAGCTTTTATTTCCTTACCAACAGTAGAAGGATCCTTGCCTATAGTTTCAGCAATAGCTTTTTTAGTGGATCCATTAAAGCAACCAGTTTCGATAATAATTCTTTCATTAAGAGTAAGATGTGAATAAAAATTTGATGATGACATAATTATGTACCTTTCCTTTCATAGTATCACTTATAGGATTTATCATCATCAAACAAATAATAGTTTATTGTATGAGTAATTTCCACTAGAAGTTATTGAAAGACTAATTTCAATTTTTTTCCTATAGAACTGGAAATTACTTTTTCAATTCAGA
>JARHZK010000238.1 GCA_029258245.1 Longicatena sp.
TTTTATATTGTATCATACAGTATATGGAAAGGAGAAAGCATATGCCATATCGAAATTCCATTATTGAAGTAATTAATAAATTAGATACTGATTTAAATAAAGGTTTAACAAAAGAAGAATGTTTAAAAAGATTAAAAAAATTTGGAAAAAATGAATTAAATAAAAAGAAAAAGGAGACTTTATTTGAGTTATTGATTGATCAAATAAAAGATCCAATGGTAATTATTTTAATTATCGGTGGCTTTATATCCCTATTTTTAAAGGAATATATTGACGCATCGATTATTTTCGTTGTAATTATATTAAATTCTATAATTGGAGTGATACAGGAATATAAAGCAGAGAAAGCAATTGATGCATTAGAAAAACTGTCTGAGCCCAAAGCTTTTGTAATTCGAGAGGGTTTTTTACAGGAAATTGATTCATGTGACTTGGTTATAGGAGACATTGTAGTATTAGAAGCAGGCCGATATATTCCTGCAGACATTCGATTATTTCAAAGCAATACTTTAAAAGTAGAAGAGAGTACATTAACTGGAGAAAGTGAACCTGTTGATAAAGATGCAAATGAAATATATGAGCAGGAAATTGGAATTGCTGATCAAAAAAATATGGTTTTTATGTCTACATATGTTACATATGGTAAAGCATTAGGTGTTGTAGTTCGAACTGGAATGGATAGTGAAGTAGGAAAGATTGCTAAAATGTTAGATGAAACTACAGAGGATTTAACACCATTGCAAAAAAGACTTGCGCATTTATCAAAATTGTTGGGTATGATTGCAGTTGTTATATGCGGAGCTATGTTTGTGGTTGCTATTGTTCAAGGAAGAAATATTTTTGATATGCTCTTACTAGCAATTTCTTTAGCAGTTGCTGCAATTCCAGAAGGGCTTCCTGCTGTTGTTACTATTGTTTTAGCATTAGGTGTTCAAGTGATGAGTAAACATCATGCGATTATTCGAAAATTACATGCAGTAGAAACCCTGGGTTCTGTAAATGTTGTATGTTCTGATAAAACAGGAACGTTGACCCAAAATAAGATGCATGTTGTTAGCACATATGCAAATGGTAAGTTACAACAAATAAATGATGATTTATTAAGGGGATATTGTTTATGCAATGATGCATGCATATCACAAGATGAAGTGTTAGGTGAGCCAACTGAAAAAGCATTGTTATCTTTTTGTGAGGAAAAAGGATTTCATAAAAAAATGTTAGATACAGAGTATGTACGTGTGAATGAAATTGCTTTTGATTCGAATCGAAAAAAAATGACTACGATTCATCAGCGTAAGAATGAATATATTTCTTATACCAAAGGTGCAATAGAAAAAATCATATATGATTGCACGAGTATGCTAATAGATGGTAAAGTAGTTCGTATGTCTGCGTATGATCGTAATCAGATACTTGAAATTGCAAAACAGGTAAGTGCAGATGCACAACGTGTATTAGCACTTGCAAAAAAGAAGTTAAAAACTCCATATGAAGATGCAGCAGAATCAAAATTATGCTTTGTCGGTTTTGTTGGTTTGATGGATCCAGTAAGACCACAAGCGAAAGAGGCTATCGAACTTTGCCATAAAGCAGGAATTCATGTTGCAATGATTACAGGTGATCATCCTTTAACTGCTTTTTCAATAGGACAACGATTAGGAATTGCAACACAAAAAAATGAAGTTATTACCGGACAACAACTTGATGAATTAAGTGATGAAGAACTGAATCGTATTGTATGCAGAAGTAGTATTTTTGCAAGAGTTACACCAGAACATAAAGTTAGAATTGTAAAGGCTTTTAAAGCAAATGATTGTGTAGTTGCAATGAGTGGAGATGGTGTAAATGATGCACCTTCTTTAAAACAAGCGGATATTGGTATTGCAATGGGATTTAGTGGTACGGATGTTTGTAAACAAGCAAGTGATATGATTTTAGCAGATGATAATTTTTCAACGATTGTAGATGCCGTCAAAGAAGGAAGAGGAATTTATGCAAATATACAAAAGGCTATTTTGTATTTATTAAGTTGTAATCTAGGTGAAATTATGACATTATTTTTGGCAATTCTTTGTATGCCAAATGTAGTTTCTCCCTTAAGTGCCATTCAAATATTATGGGTAAATCTTATTACAGATAGTTTCCCTGCATTAGCTTTAGGAGTTGATCCTATGGAACATACGATAATGGAACAAAAACCAAGAGAACCAAAAGAGAGTTTATTTTCTCATGGAGGATATTCTTTTACCATATTAAATGGTATGTTTATTGGAACCATTACGCTTGTTGCATTTCGCTATGGATTAGATACGAGTACACTAAAAGCACAAACGATGGCATTTATGGTTTTATCAATGAGTCAATTATTTCATGCGTTAAATTTAAGGAGTCGTATAAATTCTATATTTAAAGAAGGAATTTTAAAAAATAAATGGCTTATCTTAACGATTGTTTGTAGTATATTGTTACAAATTAGTGTATGTGAATTACCTATATTTCATGTTTTATTAAAAACAGTTTCTTTAAATAGTAATGAATGGTTAATTGTTTTAGGATTAAGTATAAGTGTAATTGGGATTAATGAGGCTAGTAAATGGTTTGCACAAAGTAAGTGAAAAAAGCTATATTCATTTTAATGAATATAGCTTTCTTTTCGTAAGCCTGTTAAAATAGATATGAAAAATAGGTGATGATATGCGATTTAAAAGATTTTATATAGAAATAACAAATACTTGTAATTTATCTTGTAGTTTTTGTATACAAAATGCAAGAATGCCACATCAAATGAATATAGAAGAATTTAAACATGTGATTCATGAAGTAAAACCATATACAAAACATGTCTATTTTCATGTATTAGGAGAACCTCTTTCACATCCATTATTAAAAGAGTTTCTTGGTATATGTAAAAAAGAACATTTAGAAGTTATTTTAACAACCAATGGAACTTTATTAAAAAAGAAAGTAGAAGATATATGTAATGCAGGATGTATTCGACAAATAAATATATCTTTGCATAGTTTTCCAGAACACCAACAAGAACAGTATTTGGAAAATATATTCATATGTGCTCACGAAATAGCAAAATCAAATATACATGTAAATTATCGTTTGTGGAGTTTACAAAGTGGGAAATTAACAAAAGATAGTGAAGTATTATTACATAAGGTATTGAACCATTATCAAAAGGATATAAAGGATATTGAATTAAAAAGAATGAGTCGTTTTGATTTAGATTTTAATATTCATTTACATTTTGAAAATATTTTTACTTGGCCAAGTCTAGCAGAACCGTATATAAATAATCGAGGGACTTGTTTAGGAATGAAATCAATGTGTGCTATTTTATCAAATGGAGATGTTGTGCCTTGTTGTTTAGATACAAGAGGAGATATTTTATTAGGAAATATATTTGATACATCATTACAAAATATTATTGAATCAAAAAGATGTAAAGATATGGTGAAAAATTTTCAAAATAGATGTGTTCAAGAAGAATTATGTAAACATTGTAGTTATCGTTTACGCTTCAAATAAAGATATTAGAAAAGGATGATATAGATGGATTTAAAGGCATTAAGAATAAGTGAAAAGAAAAGAGAAATACTACACAGTCTACAAATTAATGATGCATTTGATCTTTTAACCTATTATCCTTTTCGATACGAAAGTATTGAAACGAAATCTAAAAATGAATGGGAAAAAGATGATAAAATCGCAATAGAGGGTGTTATTTGTACGCGAGCAAGAGTAATTCGTTTTAAGGGGAAACAAAGTGTTACTAAATTTAAAATTCTATATAATGAAGAAGAATTTGATATTTCATTATTTAATCGCCCATGGGTTTCTAATTTTACTATAGGTAAAAAGATTACAATTATTGGAAAATATGATGGTGGAAATCGAGTTACTGCAATGCAATATAATTTTAATCCATTACAAGAGCAACTAGGAATTTATCCAGTTTACAATGTAAAAGAAGGGATTACACAAAGAGATATTCGAAATTATATTGAAAAAGCTTGGAATGCATTAAAAGATGAGATTGAAGAATTTTTACCAAATGAAATATTACAAAAATATCGCTTGATTACACGAAAACAAGCACTTTATTTTATTCATCATCCACAAAATAAAGAAGCAGTTAAACAAAGTTTGCGCCATTTAAAATATGAAGAATTTTTAAAATTTCAATTAACTATGCAAGCATTGAAACAAGAAGAAAAACAAAGTGTATTTGGTCATGAGAAAAGATTTGATGATGAAGAAGTAATGGAATTACAAAAATCTTTATCATTTTCTTTAACAAAGGATCAAGTAACTACAATTGAAGATATTTTAAAAGATTTAAAGAGTAATAAAGTAATGTATCGCATGGTACAAGGGGATGTTGGATGTGGAAAAACATTGGTTGCGGCATTTGGTATGTATGCATGTGTATTAGCACATAAACAGGCTGCTTTTTTAGAACCTACTGAAATACTTGCGAAACAACATGGAAAAAATTTAAAGAATTTATTTAAAGATTTTGAAATAAAAATAGAAGTGCTGTATGCAAGTTTAAAAATACAGGAAAAACAAAAAATATTAAATCAATTAAAGCATAATGAGATTGATATTTTAGTAGGAACACATGCATTGTTTCAAGAAAGTGTTGAATTTTATGATTTAGGGATGGTAGTAGCGGATGAACAACATCGTTTTGGAGTTACACAACGAAAACGGATGCTAGAAAAAGGGGATAAAGTAGATTTTCTTTTGATGAGTGCAACACCAATTCCAAGAACATTAGCAATTTCACTTTATGGAGATATGGATGTATCTACAATTCAAACACTACCGCAAGGAAGACAAAAAATAACAACAAAAGTAATACATTCTAAATCTATGGGAAGTATTTTAGATTTTGTATTAGAAAAAATTGATGAAGGAAATCAATGTTATGTAGTGTGTCCTGCAATTGAAAAGAATGAAGATTTCGAAATGCGGAATGTTACTGAAATATATGAGGGAATGAAGCAATCATTGGGATTAAAATATCAAATTGGATTATTGCATGGGAAAATGAGTGCAGAAGAAAAAGATTATATTATGAAAGAATTTGTAGATGGAAATATACAGATTTTAATTTCTACAACAGTTATTGAAGTAGGGGTTGATGTAGCGAATGCTAATATTATGGTGATTTATGATGCGCATCGATTTGGTTTAAGTCAAATTCATCAGTTAAGAGGAAGAGTTGGTAGAGGAAATGCTCCTGGATATTGTTTTCTATTAAGCAATACAAAAGATTCGGATAGTTTAAAGAGACTAGAAGTATGTGAAAAAACAAGTGATGGGTTTGAAATTTCACGATTTGATTTATCATTACGAGGTCCTGGGGATATTTTGGGGACACGACAAAGTGGAGTACCTGGTTTTATTTTAGGGGATGTTATTCAAGATGCAAATATTTTAGAAGTAGCAAGAGAAGATGCAACTAAGATACTTAAAAAAATAGAGATTGGTGAATATAAACATATTAAAAAATATATAGAAATGACGGTTGAACGTGCTACTTATTTAGATTAGTGGTATAATATAAAAGTTATTATAAATAAAAATATAAATTATAATTTAAGGAGAAAGATATGAAAACAATTTTTGATTGGTTGGATAGTAAACATATTCCATATTTTAATAAAAGTTTAATTCAAGAAGCATTGGTTCATTCTTCTTATGTGAATGAACATAAAACATTTGAGCATGATAATGAAAGATTGGAATTTATGGGGGATGCTGTTCTTCAATTATGGTCTACTACAAAAATATTTACATTAGATCCAATTTTAGATGAAGGACAAATGACGACATTACGTGCACAATTAGTATGCGAAGAGGCGTTGGCTGAATATAATCGTAAACTTGGCTTAGGAAAGTTTTTAAAGTTAGGTGTTGGAGAAGAAAAAACAGGTGGTAGAGAACGGGATTCCATTTTAGCTGATATGTTTGAAGCATTATTAGGTGCAATCTATTTAGATTCGGGAATGGAAAGTATTAATGTTATTTTAGAAGAAGTATTAACACCAGCTATTACACAACCGAAAAGTGAAAAAGTAATTGACTATAAAACAAAATTACAAGAATATATTCAAGCAGATTCACGTAAAACAATTCGTTATGAAACAATTCATGTAACTGGTCCTAGTAATAAACCAGAGTTTGAGGTTGCGGTCATGTTAGACGAAATTACATTAGGAAGAGGAAGTGGATGCTCCAAGAAACGTGCAGAACAAATGGCAGCGAAAAATGCTTTTGAAAAGATGGTAAAGTAATGTTTGACATTAAAAAACATCATGGTATTATAAATGAGTTATAAAAGGAAGGAAGTTACCGTATGATTTATTTGGAATATATTATTTTAGCTGCTTTAGTTGTATTTTTATCTGTTAGATTGTCTTATTACGTGGATTGTTTAGATAAAAAAACAAATTTATCTGGAGCGTTTATTGGGGGTGTAATGCTTGCGGCAGTAACATCATTACCAGAGTTATTTACATCGTTAACAGCCGTATTAGGTTTGGATCAACCAGATTTAGTACAAGGAAATGTGTTAGGCTCTAATATTTTTAATTTATGTGTTATTGGTGGAATTATGTTATTTACTAGTAAACGCTATCAAAAGGCTACGATAGCAAAATCACATTCTTCAACATTGTGGTATGGACTTGCGATGTATGCTTGTGTATTTATTGCAATTTTTTATCCAATAGAAGTTGGAGCAGGATTTTTAAAATTAAATTTAATGTCTGTTGTAATATTAGTTATTTATTTAATTAATGTTAAGTTTATGAAGCATGATGGAAGTGCAGATAGTGATGAAGATGTGGATGTTAATTTAACTGTAAAACAAATTATGGTTCGTTTTATTGCATACAGTGTGGCATTAGTAATTGTCAGTATCTTATTAACAAAAGTTACAGATAAAATTGCAGTTGCACTAAATTTAGGTGCAACAGTTGCTGGAGCAATTTTCTTAGGTGTTGCAACCTCTTTACCAGAGTTAAGTGCTTCTATTAATTTAGTTCGTATGGGAAATTTTAATGCTTCTTTTGGAAATATTGTTGGAAGTAATTTATTTAATTTCATCATTTTATGTTTTGGGGATTTATTGTATGTAAAGGGAAGTATTTATGTGAATGAGCCTCAAGTACTTAATTTACTAGGATTTGGAGCTTTATCCATGATAGCAACTTTAGGGGTTATTTATGGAAAGAAGCATCGCTGGTTAATACTTGTATGTAGTGCTTTAATTTTAGTATCTTATGTTTTAAGTATCGCATTATCTATGTAAAGGAGTAATTAATTTACTTCTTTTTTGTTAGGAGGAAAGAAGTAAAAATATTAGCACTTATGTGTTGACAGTGCTAAAGAAAAGATTTATACTATTAGCAGACTTAATTAAAGAGTGCTAATTGGAGGTAACTTGAAATGGCAAATAAAAAAGAATTTAAAGCAGAATCTAAACGTTTATTGGACTTAATGATTAATTCTATTTATACACATAAAGAAATTTTCTTACGTGAATTAATTTCGAATGCAAGTGATGCAATTGATAAATTATATTATAAATCTTTAAGTGAAAATCTAAGTGATGTAGATCGAGATAAATTTAATATTTATTTAGATGTAAATAAGGATGCTCGTACAATTACAATTCGTGATAACGGATTAGGTATGAGTAAAGAAGAATTAGAGGAAAATTTAGGAACTATCGCAAAAAGTGGTTCTTTAGCATTTAAAAAAGAATTAGCTGAAAAGGAAAAGAATGAAGATGTAGATATTATTGGACAATTTGGTGTTGGATTCTATTCTGCATTCATGGTAGCTAAAAAAGTTGATGTTATATCTAAACAATATGGAAGTGATCAGGCTTATATTTGGAGTTCTGATGCAGTAGATGGATATACTATTGAAGAATGTACAAAAGATACAAATGGTACAGAAATTACATTGTATTTAAAAGATAATACGGAAGATGATAATTATGATCAATATTTAGAACAATATGAAATTGAACGTTTAATTACAAAATATTCAGATTATATTCGTTATCCAATTCAAATGATGGTTGAAGAACAACGTCGTGTTGAAGAAGAATCAACAGATGAAGAAAATAAGGAACCAAAATATGAAACAGTAATGGAAGAAAAAACATTAAATTCAATGGTTCCATTATGGAAACGTGAAAAATCAAAAATAACAGATGAAGAATATAACGAATTCTATAAAAACAAGTTCATGGACTTCCAAGATCCACAAAAAGTGATTCACTTTAGTGTAGAAGGTGCCGTATCATTTACAAGCTTGTTATATATTCCAGGTAAAACACCTATGAATTACTATTCACAAGATTATAAGAAGGGATTACAACTTTATAGTCGTGGTGTATTTATTATGGATAATGCAGAGGAGTTATTACCTGAACATTTCCGATTCGTGAAAGGTTTAGTTGATTCACAGGACTTATCATTAAATATTTCAAGAGAAATGTTACAACATGATCGTCAATTAAAAGTAATCGCAAATCGTATTGAAAAGAAAATTAAATCTGAATTATTATTAATGTTAAGAAATGATCGCGAAGAATACGAAAAATTCTGGAATAATTTTGGAGTACAAATTAAATTTGGTGTTTATAACGATTATGGAGCACATAAAGAATTATTACAAGATTTATTATTGTTCTACTCTAGCAAAGAACAAAAATTAGTTACATTAGATGAATATGTAAATCATATGGATGAAGATCAAAAAGATATTTATTTTGTAAGTGGAGATAAAGTAGAAAAAATTGATCAACTACCAATTGTAAAAAAAGTTAAAGAAAAAGGATATGAAATTTTATATTTAACTGATAATGTAGATGAGTTTGTTCTTCAATCTTTAATGAATTACAAAGAAAAGAACTTTAAAAATATTTCACAAGGTGATTTAGATTTAGATACAGAAGAAGAAAAGAAGGAATTAGAAAAGAAATCTGAAGAAAGTAAGGATATGCTTACAAACTTAAAAGATGCTTTAGGAGATAAAGTTAAAGAAGTTAAATTAAGTACAAGATTAGTAGATGATCCAGTATGTTTAAGTGCTGATGAAGGAATGTCATTTGAAATGGAAAAAGTATTAAGTGCAATGCCTGATGCAAATCCTTACGGAATGAAAGCTACAAGAATTCTTGAAATTAATTCAAAACATCCAATTTTTGAAGCATTACAGCACGTGTATGAAAAAGATAATGATGCAGTAAAAGAATATGCTGAATTATTATATAATCAAGCGTTGTTAATTGAAGGTTTCCCAATTGATAATCCAGCTGAATTTTCAAGAAAAATTTGTGAATTAATGGTAAAAGCTGCAAAATAGTATATATAATTAAATGGGGTGATGATAAATTGCTCCATTTTTATTATGTAAATTTTATTTTAATTATATTACCTTATAAACATTCTTTTTATGATAGTAATTTTATAGTATAATAACATTGCTATGGAGATCATGTGTGATAAAAATATAGTATTTATATAGGAAATATATTGGTTTTATTTGATCCATATTCATATTATGTTAAATGATTTAAAGATGTAATAAAAAGTTAAGTAGTTATGTTGATACATGTTTCAACATAAAACATGGTGATAGTATGATTAAAATAGTTTGTTTAAAGAAGAATTAGAAAAATATATAGTAGCTAAATATAAAGACAATTAAATGTATATGTTATATCGTTGATAGTATTTGATGAAAGATATTTCTGAAATGAAGGTATTTATGAAGTAATTAAATGAATAAAATATAGATATTGTAATAAATTAGGCAGGAAAGGTATTGTTTTTATAATTTTAAACAAGTATGGA
>JARHZK010000011.1 GCA_029258245.1 Longicatena sp.
GACATAGCAAGGATACAATCCATAATTTACATTTCATAATTCTATGCCTCCTTGCTTCAAATTATATCATAAAACAACATTATCGCCTACCTTTGTTTTTAAAGAAATATCTCTCCAACCATGTATATTCATCTATAAAATCAAATTTTTTTAATATATTAAAACATCCACGATATAAATCACTTTTATTGTGCATATGCATTGGTAAATGTACTGGATGATGATAACGATAATAATAAAATTGTAAAGTTTTATTCCATACATTTCTATAGGATAAAACCAATTGTATAAAAATAAATATACATACAAACCATATACTAATTGTATTCATATTAAAATAATTAATACACAAAATTAATAAAATACCACTTGTTGTATATGTCATTTTATTAGCTAATGTAAATGGTAAAAAACAGTGAAAAAAAGTTTGTAAAAGTCTTCCTCCGTCTAATGGATAAATTGGTAAAATATTAAATACTAAAATAGATGCATTCATTTGTAACACATATGTTAAAAAAGTATAGGATAGATATCCCTGTTGATTTAGATAATAGAATAAATATGGCATAAAAATATGTGTCAATGGTCCTGCGCACAAAATTAATATTTCCTGAATCAAATTACCAAATCCAATATATGAAATTTGCGCAGATAATCCAAATGGATAGACAGTCACCTCATCAATAGGATATCGAAATAATTTTGCCACACAAATATGTGCCATCTCATGTATTGTTAATATAGTAAAAATATAAGTTACAACTTTATATATATGCAATTTTTGTACTATTATAATATAAGGTATCCACAAGAAAGAGAATTTAACATGGATTTTCTGATAGTGCTTTTTCATACGATATATCCTTACGGTTTAGCATAAAGTCAATTGTGATGAAATCCTCATATAAACCAATGGGTTTACTTTTCAAAATTCGATCATCTTTTTGAACTTGAATTTCATTTAAATTTCCATAAATTGCTATCACTCCATTATCTTGTTTAACAGTAATAGATATTTTATGATTCTTATGCTGCTGTATATGTAATACAATACCATCATAAACAGCATATGATGTATTTGAACCATTTTGATATTTATTCCCTGAAATAGGGGTATAACTAGGTGCAGCACTTACCGCCTTATCTTTCAACGAAAACCATTGTTCAAACGGAAGCCATTTTCCAATATTTTTAATTTCAAAACTTTTCATAAATGTTGGTAATTGAATTAAATTTACTTTTTCACTCACTAGCAACGTCAATGTAATAACACAAATTCCCATTCCTAACATAATAGTATGGTAAAAAAAATTAAATAACGAAAAATGATGTTTTTTTTCTTCATTGATTGTCCTTCTATTTTTTATTCTATTTCGAACATCTTGTACATCACTCATATAATACCTCCTTATATCACAAGTTTATGCATAGTTTAAAAAAATAGAACAAAAAAACTCATCGATTTGATGAGTCTTTATTCGTATAAATCATCTATATTTTTTGAACGATTTTGGTCAACATATTCTTTTTTATATAATTGTATGCATGTTTTTATGGCAATTACAATCGGCATTGATAATACAATACCGATAAATCCACATAAAACACCACCTGCAAAAACTGCAAATATTGACAAAAGTGGTCCTATAGCACTACGTTTTTTATGAATAATTGGTGAAATCACATAATTATCCACATTAGACAATATTAAAATACCAATTATCATCGCAATCACATTCAACATTGGAAGCGTTAATCCAGTAAACAATCCTATTACATTTGCAATTGTTCCACCTATATATGGGATGATTGTCCCAATCGAAGACAACAATCCAATAATTAACCAATCTGGGTGTCCTATGCAATAATAGAACATACAATACTCAATAAAACGTATAAATATTAGTAATACCATACTTTTTAAATATACTGTTACATTTTCATCAATTTCATGTAAATAATGATCTGAACATGCAATCACATAACCACATAATTTTTTTATACATTTTTTTATTCTGTCAAAATCAAACTGAATGTAAATCGCAACAATAATTGTGAATAAAAAATTTGTAACATAATTTAATACTGAGTTCATCCAATAGGGCACATTAGAAACTAATACTGGCATCCAATCATCATATGACTGTAATACACCAATAATGCTATTTGTCATACTATTAACTAAAGAAAAATCTTCAAGTTTACCTATTGTCTTTATTTTATCACTCATCCATTGCACACCATTTATTAAAGAAATAATAAATTCATTAAGTTTATCATAAAGAATAGGCATTAACATTACTATAATTATTATAATTAAAACAATCATCGTAAACCAAAGTAAAAAAACACTAATATTTTTATTTATTCCTTTTGCTTTCAAAAATTCAACAATTGGATTCATAATATAAGCAATCAAAAAACCATACAAAAAAGGACGTAAAATAATTCTTAATAAATATAACCAATTACCCCATGCAAGTTCTGTTTGAATCAATAAAAACAAAATTAATAATGTACAAATAATTTTTATCATTATTTTCAACGAAATCTTATTTTCTAATTTATGTAAAAACTCTTTCAACATATTCTCCCAACTCTCTATAATATATATTATCATGTAGTTAGTAAAAATACATCTTAATCAACCAAATAATTTAGAAAAAAAAGATCTATATTTATATTTTGGCAATTCGCATTTCTCATGCAACATTCTTTTTACTATACAATCATAACAATCATATAGTAAATTATCTTTCATACTCGTTATAGGAATACCATGGTTATTGCAACGAATCATTTCTTCATCTTCAAAAACATATCCTAATAAATCAATAGAAAGCCACGCTTTCGCCTCTTCTAATGAAACACAGCTTCCTTTTTCAATTAATTTAGGTTGCATTCTGTTTACAATAAGTGAAATTTCTTCCATTCCCTCTTTCATTAAAATTCCAACAATTCGATCTGCATCTTGTAGTGATGTTACATCCAAAGTTGTAACTACAATTGTTTTGTTTACACAAGATATTGACTGCATAAATCCGCTTTCAATTCCTGCTGGTGTATCTAATAATATATAATCGAATGTTTGTTTTAATGATGCAATAATATTGGGTAAATTATCTTTAGGAAATTCATAAATACGAATACTTTTACAAGCAGGAAGTAAATATAAACTTTCTTCTCTCTTATCTTGAATCAATGCATTTCGTAATGTACATTTTCCTTCCATCACATCTTTTAAATCAAAAATAACACGATGTTCTAGACCCAACATACTATCTAAATTTTTTAACCCTAAATCCATATCTATCATACATACTCGAAAACCTCTTTTTGCAAGAACAGAACCAACATTTATTACCGTACTACTTTTCCCTACTCCGCCTTTTCCAGATGTTATCGCAATTACTTCTCCCACATTCCTTCCTCCTTTAAATTTCGTTGTTTCACTGTACATTGCTCATAATAAACTTCAACCGGTAAAAAAGATGTCACATTTTGAAATTGACTGTCACATATTCTAATACGTGCATCTATAAACGATGCATACAATTTACAATCATCATAAAAAAAATCAATCGTCCCTTTTATATCGCCAACCACATATAAAGAAGATTTACTCGTTATATATACATCTTCTTCAATTGAACCAAGCAATAACACAGGATCTTTAAATTGATACATATTTCCACTTGTTAAATTACTTTTTATAATTTTTATTTCCTTTTTTTTATCTTGTGGATTAATCCCTTTGATCAAAACGTTTATTTTATTACATTCATAAAATAATGTCATCATTTGTTCATCACTTAATGCAGGCAAATGAAAAAAAGCTACAAAAGTAGTACATTCACTACATTTTTGTAACTTGTCTAATAATTCTTTAATAAATTCATAAAAATCATCAAAATAGGCAAATACATGATAATCTTTTTTTATTGCTTTGATTTTAATTTGAACCATTCAATTTTTTCCCCTTTTCGTACTTGAAGAGCTTTTTTTACAAGATAGTCATCTTTTATACGAATAAAGAACAAAATTATAAATGCTAACACACCATTTCCTATTAATGTTAACAATTCGTATCTTTCTGCCCAAAGCATAAATGACATTTCTGTAACTTGTTGAAAGCTCATATACAAGTATACAAGAACGTCTTTGACGAATAATGTCACAATTACTAAAATAAATGATTCTAATGCTGTTTCTGTTAAATGTTTTGTCCACAAATGTAATAAACTTGCTACAATCGTAAATACGATTGCATGAAGCAAAAACGTATTTGCCAAAAACGCATCATAAATCATACCACATACAAAAGCAAACAGACATGTATCTAATATTGTAAACTTACGTACTGTTAAAATCATCGCACAAAATCCTAAACTTGGTATAAATAATAAAGAATTCATCAAATAGGAACATGGGAATATCACTGCTAAAACTTCATCCAAAACAAAGCACACAATTACAAATAATAAATCTATCATTTTTGATTATCCTCTAATTTTTCTTTAATTACTCTTACAATAGAAAATTCTTTAAAATCATCAATCGGTTTTACATATGTAATCTGTCCACTTTGATTGCTTAATGATTGCATTGAATCAATTGTTCCAATCAATAAGCCACTTGGATATCCTTTACCCATTCCACTTGTAATGACTTGCATATCTTTTTTTACTTTATCACTATCTTCATATAGATATACAACATACATACCTTTTTTTACATCATATCCTTGTAAAGCTCCATGTATGCTTTTTTTATCATCAATATTAACTTTAATAGAAGCTGCACTTGATTTGTCTTCACATGTTAGTAATTTAACAATACTTGTATATTTGGATACACTTTCTACCTTTCCAATCATACCTTTTACAGATTCTACAGCCATTCCTTCTTTAATTCCATCTTTTTCACCAACATTAATCGTTATTTCGTTATTCCATTTGGTAGAATCTCTAGAAATAACTTTTGCCCATACATCTACATATTGGGTATTATCTTCTTTCAATTTCAATGCTTCTTCTAATTCTGTATTTTTTCTTCTTTCTTCTTCATATTTTGCTTTATAAGAAGGATTTTGGCTTAGCTCATATTGTAAAATATCATTTTCTTCTTGTACTTTCCATAAAGTAGCTAAATCATCCATCCATCCACTCACTGTTTTTACAGGAGCATCAATTAATGAATATTTCAACATACTGATTGTATCATAACCAAGATTACTAACAAACGAATCACTCATAATTCTTAACACAGTCCCAACAACTAAGACAAATATAATCGCACCTATAACTATTTTTTGAAACCTATTTAACTTTGACATTCTTCATCACCTATTTCAACTTCTTATTAATTATATAAGGTAATCTCAAATAGTTCAATCCATAAGTTGTTTTTGTCGCAAACTTACATAAGTATTATGTGCTACAATCAAATGATCTACTAAAGGAATTGCCACCATTTCCCCTACTTGTTGAATTATCTTCGTTAATTCAATATCTGCTTTACTAGGATTTGGATCACCAGAAGGATGATTGTGAGCACATATGATTTTTGCACATCCTTGTTTCATCGCTTCTTTAAATATCTCTCTAGGATGAACACTTGCATTAGTAAGTGTTCCTATAAATAACGTTTTATAATTCATTATTTGATTTCTTTGGTTTAAAAACATTACGACAAAATGTTCTTGTTGAACATATCCTATTTCTTGATTTAACCATTCCATAATATCTTCTGGCTGCTCTATTTGTTTTTTATGTAATACTTTATCAAAAGCTATCCTTTTTCCCAGTTCAAATGCTGCTAATAATTCTAAACCTTTTGCACACTTAATTCCTTTAATTCTCATTAATTCTGACATACTTAAATTTGCAATTTCTCCTAAACTAGATGTAAGTTGTATTACTTCATCAGCAATTTCTAATGCACTTTGTGCTTTTGTTCCACTTCTTAATAACAGAGCTATCAATTCACGATTACTTAACATTTCAATTCCGTATTGCATTGCTTTTTCTCTTGGTCTTTCATCTATACTTAAATCTTTAACTTTCATTCTTGATCTTTTCTAAAACCTTTCCATATTCTTTTTCTTTCATTAAACTTATTAATTTTTTATCCTTTATCATTACTTTTTTTTCAACATAACTCATATTTTTTTCTTTTAATGTATCTTCCACTTTTTTTGTTTCTCTTTTTTGTTCACTTACCCCACAAATAACTACAAATTGTTTGTTTTTATTCCAAACATATGACTTTATTTCATCTTTATTTAATTTTGATTGCATTTTTTCTGCATTTTCTTTTTCATCAAATAACCCAACCTGTAACATATACAATGTTTTTTGTTCTATTGTTTGTTTTTCTAATACCGAAAATAACATCAAATATACACATGAAAATATAATAGAAAATACAACAGCAAAACTTATAAAAACTCTTTTATTTTCCATAAACACCCTCCACAAAACTATATTATGATAGTCATACTTATATTATTCCTTTGCTTATTTATATACGACTAATTAACATAAAAAACGTAAATTTAAGTATAAATAATTGACATTCTATAAAAATCAAGTAAAATAAAAAAGTAATTACGGAGCGTTGGCCGAGTGGTTTAAGGCACCATCTTGGAAAGGTGGCGTAGTGAAAGCTACCGTGAGTTCGAATCTCATGCGCTCCGCCATAAAATTAATAATAAAAAAAGAAGAACTATGTATAAATCAACTTTTCTACTCGTCAGAGTTTAAATCTAACTTTGAGAAGTTATTTCAACATTAATTTATAGTTCTTCTTTTTTTTATATTATTTAAATAATTCTTATTTTCTCTGTCGATGCTCTTTTAATACTGCATATAATAACCAGCATCCTAAACCAAAAGCAGCAATATAACCAACAAATCCTAAAGCAGGAATTCCAAATATTTTAGGAGTCATTTGTGTTGTACACAGCAACGAACTAGCCATCAATAAACCCGCACTTACAATACCTACAGTCAATTTATTAACCATATGATTAATGGAATTCATCGGGACATCACTTCCCATAATATCAAGATTAACTTTTAAACGCCCCTTCATAATCATTTGAATAACATCATATATCTGCACTGGTACCTGCATTCCATAATGAATAGCATCATGTGTTAATTTTTGAGTATTTACAAATTCTTTTTTTAAATCCACCTTATTTACTGCCTTCTGAACCACATGATTTGTAGCAATTTCAATTATATTAATTTTAGGATCAAGTACTGTCATTGTACTTTCAATAGTTACCAAACCTCTTGCTAACATACTAATTCCTTTAGGCATTGATATACGATGTTTATGAGCAATACTAAACATTTCTTGAATAACTATCGCAAGATTGATGTCAGCAAGTTCCATATGTAAATATTTATTCATAAAATTTTCCATATCATCATAAAACATTGTGTAATCTATTCTACCATTATGTACACCTAAAGCTAAAATTACATCTACAAGCTTTTGTGTATCGCTATTTCCTAAAGCAATAACAGCATTTTTCATTAAATACTTATCTTGTTTTGATAAAACTCCCATCATACCAAAATCAATCCAAACAATTTTACCATCCCGAATACGGATGTTCCCTATATGCGGATCTGCATGAAAAAAACCATCATCTACAATTTGTTTTATATAGTTTTCTGCTAATTTCATCGCAATTTCTTTGCGATCATATCCTTCTTTTTCTAATAAATCAAATTCATCAATTTCATATCCATCTACATATTCCATTACTAAAACACGACTAGTACTATAATCTAATTCAATTTTAGGACTTCCTATATATCGAATATCTTTATTTAATTTCGTGAACTTATTTGCAAATTTAGCTTCATTTAAAAAATCCATTTCTTCTTTCGCAGTATGCCAAAATTCATCTAATACAATATTAATATCAACAACACTACCTAAAACTTCACTAAGATGCAATATTTTACTTGCCCTTCGAACAAGAGAAATATCTCTTTCCATTGTTATATAAATATTCGGACGCTGTACCTTCACAACAATATCTTTACCATCTTTTAATGTAGCTTTATGAACCTGTGCAATAGATGCACTTCCTAGCGGAGTTTCATCAAATTTTTCAAATACATTTTCTAAACTTGTTCCATATTCTTCTTCTATTACAGATTGAACTATTTCCATAGACATTGGTAATACATTATCTCTTAATTTTATTAATTCTACACAATACCGTTCTGAAAACATATCTTGTCTAGAAGACATAATTTGTCCAATTTTAACAAATGTAGGTCCCAAATCTTCTAAAATCATTCGAAATTTAACCGGATCTACTCCCTTTGTAATTTTATGTTTTTTTAATATACTTAGAATTTGTGCTAATCTACGCTTACTACTTAATATCTCATTATTCTTCATTAGTTATAGCTTGTAATTCCTCTATTTTTTTCTTAATTTCTACAAGTTCATCTTTACTTACTTTTTCTAAGTCTTTTTTTATTTCCTCAATATCTGTCGGTCTACACAATTTTTCTTTTACTGTATGCTTTAATTCTTCATTTAAAATTTTACCTTGTTCAACAGTTAATTCCCCTTTACATACAAATTGATCCACTAATTCCTTTGATTTTTCAGCAGTTGTTGCCGCAGCTCCAATACCTGCCAATATCACTTTTTTTAAATCATCACTAAAATTCAACATATGTCACATCTCCTTTATTATTAACTATATTCTATCACTTTTTTTATAAAATAAAATGAGATTCTAAATTTTCTTGTATTTTTTACTTCAACACATTCATTGAGTTTTTGCATTAAGAATGATAAGATATAAAAAAAGGAGTTTGATTATGAAAAAAATAATTTTATTTTGTATTATTTTACTTATGTTATTAACTGGTTGCACTACTCTTTCAACTAATAACTCTCCAACTTCTGTTTCCAATCAATTTTTAAAAGCACTGCAAAATCGAGATTTCGATACTATTAGATCTATTTCTAAATGGGATGAATACGCAATTCAATCCATACAATTTACAGAAAATGATTATATTGAAAATGTTGATAAAAACATTCAAAAAAAATCACACAACGTTCTATACGGTTTTAATTATAAAATAAAAAATGAACAAATCCATGGCAACATCGCAAATGTGACAGTAGCAATTCACACAAAAGATATTGAAAAAGACATCCAATCTAGCTTAGATCAAATTATAAATTCAATTTCATCATCCGTAGAAAATAAAACCGATAAAGAAATTCAAAATGAAATTATTACTTCTTTATACAACACTCTTATAAATATAAACAATGAAAAAGAAAAAAATGTTATTATACAATTGCAAAAAATTAATAATTCATGGGTAGTAGCAGACAATAATAAAGATTTAGAACATGTCTTGTTAGAAAACAGTGAAATTTTTATGCATATATTACAATTAAAAAAGTAAGCATTGCTTACTTTTTTAGTATCTAATTTTTTTTATTCTCCCAAATCCAATAGTACCTGGTCCAGTATGTGACATGATTACAGATTTAAATGAATGTTGCTCTACCGTTTGATGAACAATTTTTTCTAAGTGAATTTTTAATTCGTCACTTACTGCCCGATTATCAGCATCAATAATCATCCAAATATAATCATCTGGGTTTGCATCTTTTGTAATATATGTAATCCCTTCTTTATATGCTTTTTTCAATGTTCTTACTTTATCAATCAAATCAATTGCACCTTTGTTAACAGATAACAATGGTTGTATTTTTAATAATCCAGCTATAGATGCTGCTGCTGGAGAAATTCTTCCACCATTTTTCAATGTGGTTAAATTTTCTGGAATTAATACAGCATACAACTCTCCCTCTATTTCAATTTTTTCTTTAACTTGAGCTGCTGTATAACCCTTTTCAAACATTTCTCTTGCCATTAATAATACATCAACTACTGGATAACACACAAATGTACTATCAACAACAGTTACTCTTCCGTTATATTCTTTTGCAAGATTAAGTGCAACACTACATGTACCACTTAATTCTCTCGATAGTGGTAAATAAAAAACTTCATCATATGTTTCAAGTAAATCATCCCACATTTTTGTTAAATCACCAATGATTGGTTGTGCTGTTTTTACTTGTTCTTCGTTATTTAATGCACGAATGATATCTTCATCAAATATAGTTTCTTCTTCTATATACTCTTTTCCATTGATTGTGATTGGCATACGTACAACATGGATTTCTAATTCTTCTGCCTGCTGTTTCGTAATATCTGCACTTGAATCACACATTAATGCTATTTTTTTCATAGAATCACTCCTTAATCTAAATTATAGCAAGTTTGTATAAAAATCACAATATCATTAAGTTTTTTGCATAAAAAATTCTCATATTTCATAAATCCACATATTTTTCATTTTAATATACCTAGAAAGATGGAGTAAATAACATTTATTAACTCAATTTATCATAGCCACGCCTAAATGAAGTGAATCTCATTTAGTAGGCACTCAAATAAATTTATTTTAAGTAGTTATAAGGATTGATTTCTATATTATAATAAGAGTTAATCCTTTTAATTTTGTTGTGATTCTTTGCATATTATAATACTCAATATATTCTACCATCGTAATCTTTCATTCATCTAATATTTATGTATACTCATAACCATAAAACATTTCATTTTCCATCTGTCCAAAGAAGTTCTCCATTGGTGAATTATTCAAACAGTTTCCTTTTCTGGACATTGATTGTTGAATTCCTTTCTCTTCAAGCATTTTATGATATGTTTGCATTTGATACTGCCATCCTTGATCTGAATGGAATTTCAATCCTTTTAAATTGTCATATTTATTAAATGCCTTATTAAGCATATCTTTTGTCTGTTTAAAATTTGGTGTTGCTGATATACTAAATGATACTATTTCTCGATTATGTAAATCTAAAATTGGTGATAAATAAAATTTACTATCTGCTACATGAAATTCCGATACATCTGTAGACCATATTTCATTGCATTTTTTTGTATTAAAATTTCTCTTAAAGTATGTCTTATGTTTTTCTTCATCAACTACTTTATGAAATAACAGATTTTTCACTGTACCATTCATATCTCCTTTATATTTGGTTTTTAGTGTTTTAGCATACATCCTATAACTTTCATTAGTCTTTTAACATAGTTATGATTGATGGCTATTCCTTTGCTTTTTAAAACCAGTGTAATCCTTCTATATCCATATCTCTCCTTATTATCAAAATAAATTGATGATATCTCTTTTTTGATATCTTCATCCTTATCAACTTTCTTCAAGAATAAAGAGTTATGATAGTAAGTTGATTTTGATATCTTACATACCTTAAATAGGATTTTTAATGTATATTTAAGCCTTAGTTCATTGATTACTATTATTTTTTCTTTATTTGTTGCTTGTTCCTTTGTAGAACTAAAATTTTTAATTTTTTTACACTTCTACCCCTAATATTTCTTGATTTTTAGCTCGTAGCAGTGCATCTTTATCATTACAATCTATGACTTTCTTATCTGACTTCATCGTTGGTGTTATTCCTTTCGTTTTATTAATCAGACTATTATAGCCGTTTTCGAAGCCATAATCTAATTCAAGATGGTTCAATATTATATTCGATTACCGCTGATAATTTAGATTCACCCCTTAATACTTTTTGTATGATTTCAAACTTGCTCTTTTGAGAATATTCTCTACTTTTGCTCTTGATCAAGCTTACTTCTCCATATATATGAATTTTTCTTATCATTCTTTCAACAGCTTTTGGATTTACTTTCATTTTTTTAGCAAGTGAAGGACATATCTTAAATATTCTTCATCATAAAGTCTAATTATTTCTTTTTTTCTTTATATGTTGATTTAACTATAATAAAATTTCTCCCGACCTTGGGGTTCACTTCAATAGTACGTGGTATTAATTTTACAATAAAATACCCTTTATACTGTAAATCAGTAAAAAGGGTATAATTACTTATAGATAAATCATTTTATCTATAATTATTCTGTCTCAATTAATCCATAACCACCATCATTACGTTTATAAACCACTGCAACTTCTTTCGTTTCATCATCACGATAAATAAAGAAATTATGATTCAACATTTCCATACGCATAATTGCTTCATCTAATTCCATTGTGTCTGGAACAATAGATTTTGTTTTAACTACTTCCTCTTCTTCATATTCTTCATCTAAATCGCTTGTTTCTAGAAAAGCATAAGCTAATTTTTCTTTATGTTTTCTAGTTAATCTAGTTTTTTGTCTTCGAATTTGATCTTCTAATTTATCGATTACAATATCAATCGCAGCATATAAATCATCATGCACAACCTCTGCACGCAATACTGCAAATTTTGTTGGAATCGTAACTTCAATTTTTTGTTTGTTCGGATATACACGAACAACTACATTTGCAACTACATTTTCATCAATAATAAAATATTTCTCAAGATGATTTAATTTCTTTTCAATCTTTTCTGCAATTGCTGGTGTTACTGTAATATTTTTACCGTAGATCTGGACTTTCATAATAAAATCCCTCCTTGTACTTTATACTTATATTATACTCAAATAAATTATATAAACTAGTCTATCATTTTAAATTTAATTGTGTTATGCTTAATATGTAAGGGCAATCACTAAGATTTGCCCTTTTTATATATTATATCAAAATATTTGAATTCTCTATTTCCAGGTAACCCTGTATCATATGCTTCATCATTTAATTCTTCTATTACGTTTTGAATATTTGATTGATATTCTATACAACCATAAGCTTTTTCAATAATAGAGTTTGCAATATCATTTGCTTCCTCAAACAATTCCATAAATGATGCATTTGATTGAATATTATCATCACATGGATGTATCCAGATATTTTTTTCTTCATTTAAAATATCATATTGATTATCTATTTTAGCTTTTACAACGTTTCCAGAAATAAACCAAGGTTTTCTCAAAACACTTTCTATTCCTTTTAAAATGGAATATTTAATATTGTTTGGATCATACAATAAATTTTGTACATCATGCCAAGATTGCAAACTCTCCCGTATTTGATTTACTTTAATATCTTTATTAAATATTTCTTTTGATATGGGTACATATATACGAGAAATAGCACGCAATATATTATCGTCAAACTCACATATTTCACTAGAATGATAATTTTTTATACTAATTCCCTTAAATTTTGCCAACATCATGGTATCCATCATTGACTCAAATCGATGATGTAGTCCTGCACTTTCACCTTTACAATTTCCTGTTTTATAAAATATATATGGATGTGTTGTTTTATCTAATGCCCAGTGTGTTAAATGACCAAATAAATATGACATCATCATTTCTTTAATGTCTTTATTATCCTGTTCATCTATGCAACGTAATGCAATTCTATAAAAATCATTTACATGACTTGCATGTAATTGGCTTCCTATAACATTTAAGGTATGATCTTTAAATGCCTCCCAAGGCTTTATATGTGAAAAGAATAAAAAATCTGGACCATTGCTTCCAATATAATAAATCTGTGGATATTTTCGAATAATTTCTTGTATATCCTTTTTTTTCATTTTTTTTAATACTTCTTCAGCAAATATTTTATGTGTAATAATATTTGGCATATTGCTACCTCCATTCACTTAGCATAAGTATATCATTTTTACCATATAATTTATAGACTTTCATACTATCCAACAAACGAAAGACATCATATTATAATCTTAGGAGGCGATACTATTTCTACCACTTATTTAAAAATTCATATTACTTTACCATCCATGATCGGTCCTCTGAAAAATATTCCTATTCGCATTTTTCATAAAAACAATACAATCACAGTATTTGAAGATTATTTCATTACAAATTATAACGGATTAACTGATTGGATTCCTTTATTTATTCCTGAAAATACTGATTCTTATACGTATACAGTAGAACTTAATACAATAAATAAACAGATTATTCCTATTCTTTTATACCCAAATGAACACACTCATTTACAAATCGAATTAGAACAAACTACACCTATAAATCAAATATTTCTTCCTACACGCTATGAATACAGTTTTCATAATTGTTTTATTCCTATTGTATCAGATACTATGAAACTTCATTCTTTTTACATGTATATGCAAGATCTCTTTACCGAAAATATTCAACCCAATACCCCTAAAACAGAAATTTTATCTAAAATTTCTTCTTTTTTACCAACACTAAAAAACTATCTTATTAGTGGTCTTTCTTTTATTCATATTTTTCATGAATCCTCCCTCATATATTTTGTTCAAACATTTCAAACTCTAACGAAACATAAATTAAATATATTAACCAAAAATGATATTCAATGTATTCAACAACAATTAAATATTTTATCTATATCTTACCCTTCTATTCCTTGTATTCAAAATGAATATGGTATTTGGGATTCAGATAGTGAAAATGCTCTTATTGCATTTTCTAATATATTTGCTCTACCAAAAAGTAAAACACTTACCATACTTCATATACAACGAATATACGAAATAGCTTATGCAACTTATGTAATGATTTATAATTCATTCCCACTACCAACGCCTTTACAATTACATTCCTATGGAATATATGTAATTCAATTACAAAAAAATTTAAATTTTCTTCATAATTTTTATACAGAAATTCCTACATGTACAATAAATGCACATTACGATATTAAAACAATGAATAGTATTCTAGCTTTTCAACGCATGTTTGGAATAAAGGAAGATGGAATTGTAACAAAAGATGTTTGGATTTTAATTCAACAAACTTTAAAAGAACTCAAATAATCATATCATAAAAAAGCTATGATTTTAGTTTTTAACTAATATCACAGCTTTTTAATTTAAATATCCAAAATAAATCTTTATATTTTATTTTTTTTATAATGAATATTCTTGTTTTTATGCGTATTTATCTGATTATTTCTATGATTATGATCCGTTTTCATTTTTTTATTATTTTTCTTTTTCCCTTGATAATTACAATTTGGTTTATGAGATGGAATTAAGCAATTAGGTCCATTTCCAATCAAATCAGTTCTTTTTGCAATAGTCAACGCCTTATGTACTAAATCATAGTTTTGTGGATATGTAAACTGCATCAGTGCTCTTTGCATTGCTTTTTCTTCCCAAGTTTTAGCTACGTAAACAGATTTCATTGTTTTAGGATCAAGACCAGTATAATACATACAAGTAGATGGAGTTCCCGGAGTTGGGTAAAAATCTTGTACTTGCTTAGGCGTATGATGTATCTTTTTTAAATAACACGCCAAATCTATCGCTGCTTCCAAATCACTTCCTGGATGAGAACTCATTAAATACGGAACAATATATTGATCTTTATGAAATTGTTTATTTTTTTGTTCAAATTTTTCAACAAATTTCATATATAATTCTTTTCGTGGTTTTCCCATTTTGTCTAATACTTGTGCATTAATATGATCAGGTGCAACTTTTAA
The DNA here is from genome assembly GCA_029258245.1 of Longicatena sp. GTDB lineage: Bacteria > Bacillota_I > Bacilli_A > Erysipelotrichales > Erysipelotrichaceae > Longicatena_A. Next base: position 15,514 of record JARHZK010000011.1, read on the forward strand.
TTGACCACTAATATGATGTTGTACTAATTCATCAAAAAATTCATCACTTTTATCGTACATCAAATAATCATAGCGTATTCCTGAACGAATAAATACTTTTTTCACATTTGGCAAACTTCGTACTGCTCTTAATATATTCAAATAATGACTATGCTCTACTACTAAATTTTTACAAGGTTTTGGAAATAAACATTCTCTCAGCTTACATGCTCCAAATTCTCTTTGCTTGTCACATGCTTCTCTTGAAAAATTCGCAGTCGGTCCACCAATATCATGAATATATCCTTTAAAGTTTGGCATTTGTGTAATTTTCTTTGCTTCTTCAACAATACTTTCTTTACTTCTAGTAGATATAACTCTCCCCTGATGATGCGTAATTGCACAAAATGAACACGAACCAAAACATCCGCGATTTGATACAATTGAAAATTGTACTTCTTCGATTGCAGGAATATAGTGATATTTAGGATGGAACGTTCTTTCATATGGTAATGAATATGTAAAGTCCATCGTTTCTTGTGTTAATGGCAATGCTGGTTGATTCTGTACAACATACCATCCATCATATGGTTCTACTAGCACACTAGCTGCAATCGCATCAATATTTTCATGTTGAATATGAAAACTTTCTGCATATTTTCTCTTATTTGTGCTAACTTCATCAAAACTTGGAAGCATAATATAGTCATTCACATATTCAATACTTTTTGTTTTCCAACATGTTCCTCTAATATAACATAAATCTTTTGCTTCTAATCCACTTGCTAAAGCATCCGCTACCTCAACAATTGTATTTTCACCCATTCCATACATTAATAAATCAGCTTGAGAATCGATTAAAATACTTCTTCTTACCCTATCATCCCAATAATCATAATGGGATAAACGTCTTAAACTCGCTTCAATTCCACCAATTAATACAGGTTTCTCAGGAAACAAACGCTTTAATATTTGCGTATATACAATTACAGCACGATCAGGTCTTTTTCCCATAATACCATCATCACTATAATAATCCTTATCTCTTCTTCTTTTATTTACAGAATAATGATTTACCATAGAATCAATATTCCCACTAGAAACTAAAAATCCTAGTCTTGGTTTTCCAAACTGTTTGAACTCTTCATCATCACGCCAATTTGGTTGCGCTAAAATTGCGCAACTATATCCAAATGCTTGTAGTGTTCTTGTAATAATTGCACAACCAAATGATGGATGATCTACATAGGCATCTCCACTCACATATACAAAATCCACTTGTTCTAATCCTTGTTGTAACATTTCTTCTTTAGTTGTTGGTAAAAAAGCCACTTTTATAATCCCCCTATTCAGCTAAGCGTCCATCATATTTTCCAATGCATGATATACAATATACTCTGCATATGTATCCATAGCACAATACTGTGTTAATTCATCATATATTATTTTTTTCTCATTTTCTTTACTGGTTTGATATATACGCCATTTAGCAACTGCATCCATTCCATAAGAAATTGCTAAATCATCATAACGATATTTTGAAAAAATAGGTACTAAAACTTTTAAAGAATACATGCCAGCCATTCGTACATCATAAATATTTCCAGTAGCAAACGGTAATGATAGATCAACCATTCTTTCCCATAATTTTCTTAAAGGTTCTTCATATTTAGGAAATTGTTGTGCTAATTGACGCAATCTTAATTTTTCTGCACCTTCCATATTAAATACCATAATAGTTCCACATTCAGGAACACTAGATAACAATTTTTGAATAAATTGTTCTCGACAGTCTCCTTCACCAATAAAACCTATATGTTTTAATTCACTACCTTTTTTTTCTTCTACATGTAAACTAAATTGAAAGGTTAAAACATCATAAGGTTTCATTCCTTCATAGGGTGGAAAAGCATATGTTTCCCATTCGAAATCTAAATACGAAATGGGATATTCAATATTTTCATCTCTCCACACTTGTAATGCTGGTATATCAACAAACAATCCACCATTACGATCTGCCATAATTTGTGCATATTGATGTCTAGAACCTTCAATTCGACTAATATCCGCATCCTTTAATCTTGTTATTCCATTATCTTTCATCATATATTTATATTGAGATTGTACTAAATTTGTAATAGATGCCACTCCTTCTTCTTCAAAACAATCGTTATAAAAAGAACACTTATTACCTCTAGTACATGCCGTAGTTCGTTTTATTTCCACATCTTTTTGTGCATCAATTCTCTTCATTCTATCAATAACTTCAGTTATATCCCGTTTTTTTTCATTTACCAAATCTACAATCTTATGACCTCCACGATTATGGTTATTATATAAACAATCACTAATTTTTAACAACGAGAATACATCTAATTCTTTTCCTCTAATATAATTTGCATTTAAATGAATTGCATATATTTCATCCACACAAATATTTAACTGTTCTAATACAGAAATCATATCTGCTATATATTGTGCTTCCGTTTCTTTTGGATAACAATTACGATATGTCATATACAAAATTGTTTTATTATTTTCTTGAATTAACACTGGTATATTAATACGCAATTCATCATATGCAAAACGTGCATTTAACAATACCTTTTTATCTTCATATGCTTGTATTGCTAACATAGGATCATCATTTTTTTCTCCTTCAAATATATTTTTCCCAAACATCATACGTTCTTTTATTAATTCATTCATATTTTCATTATAATTTACATAAGCAATATGTTCATGTGTTTTACGTCTCGATAACCAAAATAACCTATTACATTTTTCCATTTTTTTTATATCCGAAATATGATACATATTAATCTCCACGCTTTCTACTTTGTTTATTATATCATAAGAGTTTTTATTTACGTATATTTATTTATAAGTGATAATGTTGTAACATATCTTCTATAATTTCTTTTAATTCCTCTTTTAATACAACAGGTTCTTTGATTTCAATTTTATTCCCACAAGATAATAAAAATTGTAACGTTGCAATTTTTCCTTCTATTAATGTACTTAAATGATATGTTGTAGCATCAATCCATTCGCCAATAGGATGTATACCGATTACTTTTTCACTTACTAATAATGCTTGTTCATCATGTAAAATTACATCTATTTCATATACTTCATTTTGCATAATTCCTTGTATTCCAATATGGTTTGATAACTTAAAATCTTGATCTCTTTGAAATTTCGTATTAGTTACTTGTACATCTTTCATTCTTTCTTCACTAAATTTAAAATTACGAAAATCTTTTGCTTTTAATGAATACGCTAAACAATAGTAACTTCCTTTATCATTTAATATTTCGTATGGACATATACGTACTTTTTCATATGTTTGATCATGCATTCCTTTATATAAAATATCAGTAATAAAATGTTCTTTTCGTGCAGTATTTATACGCATAATAAAGTTTTTCAATTTAGAGTTCAATATGGAAGCATTTGATTTTACATAAACACTCCCTTCTTCTTCTTTCATATTAGAAGTTGAAAGAATTTTATCCATTGCCTTTTGATATTGTGCAAACATTAAAAAATCTTGATGACTTTTCATATATTTTATAGCTTCAAGAAGTGATTGATACTCTTCCTTATCAAACCCAATAACAGGTATTAATGAAGAACTATCCAATCGATATCCTCCAAATTTACCTGTTGTACTAATAATTGTATATCCTGCTTCCTCTAATTCCTTTCGATACTCGCTAATATTTCGAATATTTGTCTGTAATTCATTAGCAAGTTCTTTTCTAGTCATAAAACCTCTTGCTTTTAATAATAGTAACATTTGAATACAACTTGCGCTTCTATTCATATATTCCCTCCATTTACTTATATCAAATAGTAACATAATTATAATAAATAAAATAGAGAAGAAAATAATATTCATTGTCCAATCACTATAAAATACTTTAATCAAAATTTTTAGTTTAAATGATTCATACATATAAATACAATAATTCAAATATCCATTAAAATATTAAATCAAAACAAAAAATAGTAACGACTTCTAAGCAAAACATAATATATCAGTCATTTTATCAAAAAAAATATAATTATTATTTAAAAAAATATTAAAAAACAAATAGATTCTTACTCCACAAATAAAAAGGATAGAAATTTCAAAATAAAAATTTTATCTCTATCCTTTTTATAACTTATAATTAATTATCTTAATTTATTAAATCAATCTTTACTACAAATAAAAACTACGATTTAAAATTTTATTGATTTTTATTTGTACATAAAACCTTTTAAATCCTGATAAATTTTGGCTTATAATTTAATGGACAATAACGTGAAGGATACTCACCAAATTCCGTTTTTATTTCTTGATGTTGTGGAATAATCCCTTTATTACCTAAAACAGCAACCACCTCTCCAATGCCGTTTTCTAATGCAAATCCTAATGCTTTTGATTCATCTACTGCTCCTGCATCAATCAAAGCTAAAACTGCTTCTGCATTACGTGTATAAACAGCATGCAGTAAAATTGGAAATCCATTAAAAATCCAATTTGGATCTGCTCCAAAATCTAATAACTCTTTAACACGTTTAGTGTCATTATTCCATACTGAATTTAATAATTCTCTTGCCATTTTTCTTTCATTAATCATATTAGATACCTCTTTTTCTTTTTACACCTATATAATAAAATATATTGTTACATCAATGATGTAACAATATAAATTTACGTTATTTATTCGAGGTTTGTATTTGATTCTGGTTTATTATATGGCTCTGCATACCGTGTACCATTTTGATATGTATCAAATGACTTAATTATATCATTCATATCTTCATCAGAACTATATAGCATTAATAAATTACCCTTCACTTTTGCCCTATATTCTTGTTCTTTATTATTAATATTGACAGTTATCTTTCCTGTATCCTTGGCTTGTTGAATTAGTTTTTTCATATTTTCATCTTTATCGTTCACTCGATATAAATATACTGTTTTTCCATTTACCTCAAAACTTTTACCTTCATAAGCTGCAAAATCAATTTTATCAATTGTTTGCACATTTCCAATTTCTACTTTTTGCTTTTTAAAATAATCCATTACATCATCAATTGTTTTTGCAACATCATCTTTTACATCCTCAGCGTCTTCTTTTATTGATGTATTGGCGTTATTTGATTTATTATTTTTATCATCTTTTGATGCACATCCAAATAAACCGCTGACTACTAATGCTGAGGTTAACGTTATTTTCAATAACTTATTCATATAAGCATCCTCCTTGTCATCACTAGTATGCGCAGAAGAATCTTATTATATTCAATAAAAATATTTATTAGCAAGCATTTTTATGAAAAAGACAATCAAAATTTTCTCTAAAATTTTAATAATTACACTAAAAAAGTCATACTTCATATCTTTTTAGATAAATGTATGACTTTTTTATCACTTATTTTGATTCATAGATTAATATACTATC
>JARHZK010000080.1 GCA_029258245.1 Longicatena sp.
AATTTAACACCAAAACAGCGTGAATATGAAATTACAAAGAAATATAAAACTGTTTTTATTATGCAAATTGGTGATGTGCTAAAAAGTGGAAAAAAACATGATGGAAGAGCACCAGATTACGATGATTGGAAATTAAATGGAGATATCTTATTGTATTATCCTATATTAGATTGTGCAATAGAAATTAGTAGTATGGGAATTCGCGTTGATGCAAAAGCACTAAAAGAACAGTTAAAAAAAGCAAATTGTGAAGAACGACTAAAATTACCATATCATCAAATGTTATTAAATAATGAGTTACCATTAACAATTGGTGGAGGAATAGGACAATCGAGAATTTGCTTGATACTTTTAAATAAAGCACATATTGGAGAAGTACAAGTTTCACAATGGAGTGATGACATGATTATAGAATGTGAAAAACATCATATTCATTTATTATAAAAAAATAAGGGTTATGAAGAATAACTCTTATTTTTTTTGCAGTTGACGATGTTGGTCAATGAGATTTTGTATTGTTTCTATTTCTGGATCAATATAAATCGTTTTATATGTTGAAAGGGATACTAGACTACCTTTATTTCCAGGTATTTTTTTCAGTTGTTTTTGAAGACAATAATTTACGGGTACACTAGAAGAATATCTTCCATTTGAATACCATGCCGCAAGCATGGCAGCATTACGAATTGCTTCTTCATCAGGATTGTCTAAAGTTACAACAACATGGGCACCGTGTAAATCTTTTGTATGAAACCAAGTATCATTCTTCTTGGCTAATTTCCATGTAACATAATCATTTTGTAAATTATTTTTACCTACATAAATTGTATAATTATCAAAATTAAATGTATCAAAATGAGGAAGATCTCGTTTTTTATTTTTTCTTATTTTTGATTTTTGTGCTTTTAAATATCCTTGTTTTACTAATTCTTCACGGATTTCAATTGCATCTTGTACATCTGCTTGTGTTAATTGTAACTCCATTGTTTCAAAGTAAGAAATTTCTTTTTCACATATTTCAATTTGTTCTAATAAAACAGATTGTGCACGTTTGCTTTTATGATATTTTTGATACCAGCGATTTGCATTACCCTTAATATCGAAACGCATATCTATAGGAATGGTGATGTTTTTACCTGTTTCAAATGATGGCAATGTAATAGAATTTACTCTTTCTATTTGATTCATATAGGCAAATAACAAATCACCATATTCACGATATTTATCACAATCTAAAGCACTTGTTAGAGATTGATGTAATTTAGGAAGTTTTGATTTATTTTTATTTAGCTCACGTTTTACGCAACGGAATAAATCTTGACTTTGTTGTTTAATTCTTACTTTTTCTTCTTTTTCGAAGAATAAAATATCCATACCATGCATTAAAGGATATTCTCTTATATGTGTTTCTAAATGTGTTAATGGAATACAATGAAAATATATTTGATCTTTTACATCACAAATATACAATCTTTTAGAAGTAGCAATTTGATCCATGATATCATCAAAGCGTTCTCCATTATGAATACGATATTGTACTTCTTTTGATAATAATGGACTAAATCCATGAAATTGTTTTGTAAAAGATTCATTCATATTTAAATCAATAAGTTGATAAGGATCTTGTTTGATTTGTTGAAGAGGTAATTCAAACTTAACACCTAGTAAAATAGTACGTTTGCTATTTTCATAAGGTGGAATTCGTTTTAATGCATCTATAATATAACCATCCTCGTTTACAATAATAAAATTAGCATATTTCCCCATTAATTCAATATAGATATGTTTGGTATGTATATCACCAAGCTCATCTCTTGCTTCAAGAACCATGTGTAAAATTCGATCTAATCCAATTTGTTCAATACTATGAATAATGCTTCCATCGATTTGTTTTCTTAGTAACATTAAAAAATTACTAGGTACTTCCATTGTTGTATAATTTTCTTTTGTGAAATTAATACGATTATAAACGCTATGTAAAGAGATTATAAGTTTTTTATTTTCATAATTTGTACGGATAGTAAATAATAATTCAGTATCACTAATTTGCTGTATTTTTAATAATTTTGCTGGTAAATACGCAGCAATTTCATTTCGTAATTGTCTTAATAATAGTCCATCAATTGCCATATTTATCACCTCGTGCCTATCATTATATCATAAATTGTAAAAAAGCGAAAAAGTTGTTTGACATAAGAATTCACTACTAGTAAAATAGTTGTAAAGAATAGGGGTGTACACATGAAAAAAGGTTTATTAATAATTATTAGTGGTCCTAGTGGTGTAGGAAAAGGGACAGTACGTAATTATTTTATGAATGATGAATCATTAAAATTAGAATATTCAATTTCTATGACAACACGTTTACCAAGACAGGGTGAAAAAGATGGAGTTGATTATATTTTTACCACAAAAGAAAAATTTGAGGAAGCAGTTCAAAAAGGAGAACTTTTGGAATGGGCTGAGTTTGTAGGAAATTATTATGGTACACCAATTTCTCAAGTTGAAAAATTACGTAATGAAGGGAAAAATGTTCTTTTAGAAATAGAAGTACAAGGTGCAACACAAGTAACTGAGAAGTGTCCAGATGCATTGACAATATTTATCATACCGCCAAGTATGGAAGAATTAGAAAAACGTATTCGTGGCAGAAGAAGTGAACCTGAAGAAATAGTTCAACAACGTTTAGCAAAAGCAGACAAAGAAATGAAATTAGTAAATAATTATAAATATATTGTCTGTAATGATGATCCAAAACTTGCAGCTGATTTGATTTCTTCTATTATAAAACGTCATATGGAAGAATAAGATAAAGACATGCGAAATGTATGTCTTTTTTTACTGAGATTTTTATAATAGAACAAAAATCGTTCGTGCAATAATGACCTTTTTTTAATATCTTCTTTTATAAAATAATATTGGTGATAATATGAATGCTAGTGAATTAAAAATTCATCAATATGCAATTATAAAAAAAATAAATATTTCTAAAAATGATAAAAAGCGATTTTTTTATTTAGGAATTTATGTAGGTGGGACAATTCAGTTAATGAGAGTTGCTCCGTTTCAAGGTCCATATTTGTTTTCTTGTTCAGATAATGAAATAATGCTTCGAAAAAAAGATGCAAGTTGTATCGAAGTGGAAGTGATAGGATGAAAACTTATACAATTGCATTTGTTGGTAATCCAAATGTAGGAAAAAGCACATGGATTAATGCGTTAAGTAATTCTCATCTTCAAATTGGTAATTGGCCAGGTGTAACTATTGAAAAAAAGGAAGCAAATGTAATTTGGAATGGAGATATGTATAATTTTGTTGATTTACCGGGGTGTTATAGTTTGGATGGAGTGAGGAACGAAGAATGCATAACTGCGGATTATCTAAAGTATAATCATATTGATGGAATCGTAAATATTGTAGATGGAACAAATTTAAGAAGAAATTTAGTTTTAACTTTGATTTTAAGAAATCTGCAAATACCAATGCTTATTATTTTTAATTTTGTAGAAGATATAAAAAAACAATCTATTGATATAGATATAAAGAAATTAGAAGAAAAATTACAAATACCGATTTTAATGGAAGATGCATTTGATAAAAAGGGTATCAATTATGTAAAAAAAAGTATTATTGAAATGCCCAAAAAAGTATTTTATATTCCGATATTTTCAAAAAAATTAAAAATAGAGTATGAAACTTTATTTAATAAAATAAAAAATATTTTACCAGTTAATCTTATTTATACTAAAAATGACATACATCAAATATGTTGTTCTTTTTTGAAACAAGAACCGATTATACTGCAACAATTGACAATATGGGGTATGTGTGAAGATGAAATGC
>JARHZK010000088.1 GCA_029258245.1 Longicatena sp.
CAGCCGTAAATAACAAAAGGAGGTTTGTCATATGAATGACATGAATAGTTTATCACATACAAGCTATAGATGTTAATATCACATTATTATCATACCGAAGTATAGAAGAATGATTATTTATAACAAGTTAAGAAAAGATATAGGACAGATATTACGGATGTTAATAGAAAGAAAACCAGGATGTAAAGTATTATAAGCAGAAGTGTATCCTGATCATATAGATATGTGATTAGAGATTCAGTTAAAATATTCAGTAGCAGAATTTATGGGGTATTTTAAAAACACGCAAATATGAAATATAAATTTAGGAATAGGAAATTTTGGGCAAGAGGTTATTTTGCAGATACAGTTGAAAAAAATAAAAAATAATAAGAGAATATATTCAAATTCAATTGCAGGAAGACAAATTAACAAATCAAACAAATATGAAAGAATTCATTGTCCTGTATATGGGTGAGTTGATGAAAAAAAGAATAAAAAATCCTTTTTTAGAAGTGACTTAAGAAAGTGCTTTGGCTGTCAAGTCCAAACAATCGAAGGATCATATAAACAAAAGATTCTTATAGATTGAGTTCATATTAGGAATTTTAGGTAGGACTATGATTTAAAAAATAAACAGATCAAATGGAATTCTAATAGATTCAAAATGATATTGAAATACATGGATGAAAAAAATAGGATTTGAAAATTTGATAAAAAGATAAAACCAGTAAAAAAGACGAATTAAGTTTTACATTTATAACTATGCTTGTTATAATAATGATGATTATGGGTATATATAATAAGATTGATATAAATTTCAAATTTTCATATAAAGAGGTATAGATATGCAAAAAATAGGAAAAATGTTAAGAGAAAAAAGAATTGAACAAGGATTAAGCATTGATGATGTTAGTGAAAGAACTAGATTGACAGTAAAGCATGTTAAAGCGTTGGAAAATGGAGATTTGTCCTTTTTTCATGAAGATTTATCATATCTAAGGTATTTTGTAAAATCATATTGTGAAGTTGTAGGTGTGGATTTTGAAGATATCAAAGAGGATTTAAGATCTAGTATTGACGATTATACAATGACTTTTGCTGAAAATGAAGTTTTATCTCATAAAGAAATAGAAAAAAATATAGCTAGCAGTGAAAAATTAAGTAAAGTAGATACAGCTAATATGAAAGTAAAAAAGCGGCATAATAAAAAACCAGATGTATCTTTAATTTCGTTAATTGTTGTTGTGGTAGTTGTGATTATTGTGGTTATTTTATCTTTATTGATGTTTTTTTCGAAAGGAAGAGATAAAGATAAACCACAATCAATACCAACTGCACCTGAAAATAATACAGCAGCTGAAACAGTGAAACCAGATAAAGAAGTGATTAATAAAGAACTTGAAATTGTAAATGATGAATTAAAAAAATATACTCTAAATAATGTGGACACAAGTAAAAAATTAAAAATAGAAACAACATTTAATTCAACAAATTCTGGTTATAGTGTAACAATTGATGGAAAAGATATAAAAAATAATCAAATCTATAATTGTGGTGAGACAGCAAAAACAGAAATTGATGTAAAAAAAGGTACAAATATTTCTATCTATATTGGTTGCATGGCGGATGTTGAAATTAAAGTAAATGGAAAAACTGTAAAAACGGA
>JARHZK010000092.1 GCA_029258245.1 Longicatena sp.
CAACAGAGGGGTATGGAGTCTTAAGAAATACATATTCTGATGGGCGTTATGAATTTGGTTCAAAAGATGCAGATACAGTATCTGCTATGCATAGTGAAAAAGAATTTGATGCATATTATTTTGTATCAGATCAAGACAATCCACGAAATGTTGTGCAAGATTTGTTAAATGGTTATTTTAAAGTAACCGGGAATCCAGCATTATTACCTGAATACGGATATTATTTAGGACATTTAAATGCATATAACCGTGATGCATGGTCACATGAAAAGATTGGTCATGCATGGACAGTAAAAGGGAATGACTCTCATAAGTCTGCAGGAACTACTACGTATGAACGTGGTGGAACAGGAACGGAATTAAAAGCTGGGGAAACAGCTGAAACATTAAATGGGCATGGTCCAACTTATCGTAATGAAAAGGTACCTGCAGGTGTTAAATACTCAAAAGAATTCTCTGCTCAAGGAAGATTAGAACAGTACGCAGAATATGATATGCCATTAGGATTCTTTTTACCAAACGATGGATATGGTGCTGGTTATGGACAAAATGGATTTAAAGTAACTGGCGGTGTAAACGGAGATGGAACTAGTTCGAAAGAGCGTTTAGATGCAGTTGCAGCTAATGTTGAAAACTTAAAAGAATTCGCAACATTTGCACAGGATAAAGGGGTTGCAACTGGTTTATGGACACAAAGTCAATTAGTACCAGATAGTAATCCAAAAACAGAATGGCAATTGTTACGCGATTTTAAAAATGAAGTTAAAGCAGGTGTTACTACCTTAAAAACTGATGTTGCTTGGGTTGGACCTGGATATTCATTCCAATTAAGTGGTGCAAAACAAGCTTATGATATTGTAACTACTATGAAATATGATGATGGACGTAAGAATACTCGTCCAAATATCATTTCTTTAGATGGATGGGCTGGTTCACAACGTTTTAACTCTGTATGGACTGGAGATCAGACAGGTGGTAACTGGGATTATATTCGTTTCCATATTCCTACTTTTGTAGGACAAGGTTTATCAGGTAACCCTAATATTGGTTGTGACATGGATGGAATTTGGGGAGGTTCTCCAATTATTGCTACTCGTGATTACCAATGGAAATCTTTTGCTCCTCAAATGTTAGATATGGACGGATGGGGTAGTTATCAGAAAGCTCCATATACTCATGGAGATCCTTACACAGGTATTTCTCGTATGTATCTAAAAATGAAAGCGATGATGATGCCATATATTTATACAAATGCATATGCAGCTTCTAATATTGATACTGGAAACAATGACAAAGGTTTACCAACGGTCCGTTCTATGTTCTTAGAATATCCTAATGACCCAAATACATATACAGATAAAGTTAAATATCAATATATGTGGGGTAAAAATTTATTGGTAGCTCCAATTTATGAAGAAACTAAGATGGATTCACTAGGAAACGATGTACGTAATGGTATTTATTTACCAGACAGTAATCAAATTTGGATTGATTTCTTTACTGGTGAACAGTATCGAGGTGGACAAACTTTAAATAACTTTGATGCACCATTATGGAAAATGCCTGTATTTGTTAAAAATGGTTCTATTCTTCCAATGACTGCAGAAAATAACTCTGCTTATGAAATTGATCGTACAAAACGTTTAATCGAATTCTGGCCAGCAGGTTCAACTGATTTTACTGCAATTGAAGATGATGGAACATTTATTGAAAATAAAGTTGATAAAACAAATGAAGAATATGGAGTTATTGATAATGTATCTTATGGACCACATGTATCAACAAAATATACTTCAAAGGTAGATGGAACAACTGCAACATTGACTGCAAATAAATCTACTGGTTCATATAATGGATATAAACAAAATAAAGATACAACATTTATTGTTCATGCATCTAAAGAACCTGATTCTGTTGAAGCAACAAATGGTAATGTAAAATTAAAAAAAGTTGCTGTTAAAAACAAATCGGAATTTGAAAATGCAACAGCTAAAGAAGGTGAATTTATATACTTCTACGATGCAAATCCTGAAATCGAAACATTTGCTTCTAACAAAGAAAAAGAATTTGCTGACTTAGTAAAAGATGTTAAGGTCACTGGAAAATTATATGTTAAATTTGCTAATACAGATTCACAAGCAAATGAACAAAAATTAGTAATTAAAGGTTTTGAAAACAAAGCAAACTTAAATGAAAATAAATTAAACAAAGATTTAAGTACTCCTAAAAACTTCAAAGAAAACGCAGAAAAGAAAACTCCTACAAGTTTAACTATGGATTGGGAGGCAGTTAAAGATGCAAACGCATATGAAATTTTAGTTGATGGTACAATGGATGAGAGTGGAAAAATCTTAAGTGGGGATTTACATTCTATGCCTGCTACTTCAACTACATTTACACATACTGGATTGAAGTTCTTA
>JARHZK010000098.1 GCA_029258245.1 Longicatena sp.
GTAAACCAGTTTCATTAGAAATGATGAAAGAAATTACACGTACAATGCGTTACTATAAAATGAATGATTTCCAAGCACATTTATCTGATAACTATATATTCTTAGAAAACTATGGTAAAAATGATAAAGAAAATGAAGCATTCAAAGCTTATGAGGCATTCCGTCTTGAATCAGGATTGAAGAATAAACAAGGACAAACACCAACTGCAAAAGATTATTCAATTTCTAAGAAGGAATTCCAAAAATTTATTCATGATGAAAGAGCATTAGGAATGAAGGTTGTACCAGAAATTGATGTTCCAGCTCATGCAACATCATTTACAAAAGTATGGCCGGAATTAATGGTTAAAGGTAAGGTATCTCCATTAAATCAAAATCGTCCATTAATTGATCATTTTGATTTAACAAAACCAGAAGCAAGAGCTAAAATTAAAGAAATCTTTGATGATTATACAAAGGGAACAAATCCTACATTTGATAAAGATACGACAATACATATTGGAGCTGATGAATTTTTATCTAATTATACATCATATCGTGAATTTTTAAATGAAATTGTACCTTATATTAAAGATACTAATAAAGTACGTATGTGGGGAGGTTTAAGTTGGATTAAAGATGATCCTGTTACAAAAATTGATAAAGAAGCAATTGAAAATGTAGAAATGAATTTATGGTCTGCAGATTGGGCAGATGGAAAAGAAATGTATGATTTGGGCTATAAATTAATCAATACAATCGATGATTATGGATACATGGTTCCAAATGGAAATAAAGGACGTGCGAATGCCTATGGCGATTTGTTGAACGTAAATCGTATTTTTGATAGTTTTGAACCAAATAAAGTAAGAGTTGTAGAAAAAGTAAATGGTAAGAATGTTAAAAAATATATTGATCTTCCATCAGGGGACGATCAAATGTTAGGTGCTGCGTATGCGATCTGGAGTGATAATATCGATAAGAGTGCATCAGGTTTAACAGAATCAGATTTATATTGGAGATTCTTTGATGCGTTACCATTCTATGCAGAAAAGACTTGGGCAGCAACAGGAAAAGAAAAAGGTACTGCAAAAGAATTATTAGATCTTGCAAATGAAAAAGGAACAGGACCAAATACAAATCCATATTATCAAGAAAATAAAAAAGGTAAGGACTATGCGAAATATGATTTCGAAAAGAATCTAGAAGATGCATCTGAAAATGATAGAGATTTAGTAAAGGGAGAAAATGCCAAAGTTGAAAATGGAACATTGCAATTGGGAGATGAAGTAAGTTATGTAACATCACCAATTGAACAATTAGGAAATGGAAATGCATTGTCATTTGATATTAAGCTAGATCATCCATCAAAACCAGGTGATATCTTATTCGAAGAAGATGCACCATACGGAACACATGATATCCGTGTAATGGATAATGGTAAATTAGGATTCACAAGAGAATTATATGATTATTATTTTGATTATGAATTACCTGTTGGAAAACAAGTAAATATTCAAATTGTTGTTACTCAACAAAAAACACAATTGTATGTAAATGGAGAATATGTATGCGATGCAAGTGGTAGATTCTTCCATGAAAATATGGTGAAAAAATCAGGAATCACAAATGCTACATTTGCTTTACCGTTAGAAAGAATCGGTTCAAAAACAAATTCATTAGCTGCAACAATTGATAATGTTGTAGTGACTACTGCACCAGAAACAAAACCAACAGAGGATTTATATAACAAAAAAGCTTGGAAGGGTACTACGAATTCAGAAACACATTATAATGCAGAAGAAGGAGAATTAAGCAAAGCATTTGACAATAATCCAGTGACACGTTGGCACTCAAATTGGCAAGGTGGCGAAGATAAAGTCGAAAATATCAAAGGGGTGAAAGGTAATAAAAAAGAAATTTTTGCTGAAATCACTTTTGATAAAGCAT
This sequence comes from Longicatena sp., assembly GCA_029258245.1. Classification (GTDB taxonomy): domain Bacteria; phylum Bacillota_I; class Bacilli_A; order Erysipelotrichales; family Erysipelotrichaceae; genus Longicatena_A. The sequence goes on from JARHZK010000098.1 coordinate 1,930, forward strand.
ATAAGATTAATCAATTCTCATTCACACCACGTACAGATAATCCAAGTGGATATGTAACACGTGCTTCATTATATGTAAAAAATC
>JARHZK010000185.1 GCA_029258245.1 Longicatena sp.
TTGGGGGGGTACTACAAAGAATTTGGTGACTGCCTGGATGGGAAAGAGAGAAAGAAAAAAGTCAATACCTCACATGTTTTTGAGTTTGAGAAAGTGGCTAGATTATGCAATTTGCAGTGATAGAGAAGACAAACAGAGGAGCAAGCTGTGGGGCAAATGAAGAGTTCTATTTTGCCCATGTTATATTTGAGATTCTTACTAGACATCTGGGTAGAGATGCGAACTAAATAAATCAGCAAATTTGAGGGAGAGAGCTAGATTAGGGATAAAAATTTTAGATTCATCATGCTATGGATGGTTTTTGGTATACAAGATTGTATGAAGATATCTAGAGAGAATAATAGGGAAAGAATAGTCCTCCACATGTTACAATGACAAATCCAGGTGCTGCAAATGAACATATATATAGTAAACGGGTAGCTCCATTTTTTGATAAAAGGTGTTCATGGTAAGCTTGATCAATTAACAAAGAAGAAGTTGGAAAACCTAATAACATACAGGATAATATAATGTTAAGAGCTTCTTTATTGATGTTTAATAATTTAAGTATCCATTTTGGATGAAAAAAAGAAAATACATTACGCATATAAAGTATTTTAATAATGATCATTGGAATAAACAAGGAAGGAATTAGTTTTTCAAACCACATACATAAGCCTTCTAAAGCATACGTATAGGTTGCGGAACCATTTGATATAATAAAAAGAAAGTAGATTAAAATAAAAGACGTGATAAGTAATTGCATGAAATCACCTATCTATAATTTATGAAAATATAACATAAATTATGATGCATTAAAATTTAGTTGCTTATAAAAAAATATATGCTAAAATAAGTAATTGTATTTAGAAGAAGGGTGATAAAAATGATTGGATTATTAGCAAAAAAAATAATTCCAAATTATCAAAATTATGAAGACAGTAAAGTACGTCAAGCATATGGAAATTTGACAAGTACGGTTGGAATTATTAATAATTTTATTTTATTTGGTTTTAAATTTATTGCAGGAACTATAGCCAATAGTGTATCAATTACAGCAGATGCTATTAATAATTTATCAGATGCAGGCAGTTCTATTATTTCGTTAATTAGTTTTAAATTATCTAGTAAGCCAGCAGATGAAAAACATCCTTTTGGACATGCAAGATATGAATGTATTGCAAGTATGATTGTTGCATGTTTGATATTGATATTAGGATTTGAACTAGTAAAAACAAGTTTTTCGAAAATACTTCATCCAGAAGTAATTGATTTTTCGTTAGTATCTTGTATGGTTTTGTTGTTTTCAATTATGGTAAAAGTCTGGATGTATGTTTATAATAAAAAGTATGGAAAATTATTGCATTCGAGCATAATGGAAGCAACTTCTGCAGACAGTTTAAGTGATGCAATGTCTACTCTAGCGGTTTTGATTTCAACAATTATATCTCCAATTATTCATTTTAATTTAGATGGATATGTAGGATTAATCGTAGCTTGTCTAATTTTATATGCAGGATATGGTGTTATTCGTAAAGCATTAGATGAATTATTGGGGCAAGCTCCTAGTGAAGAGCTAGTGCAGAAAATTCAAGAAAAAATTATGAGCTATAATGGAGTATTAGGAATGCATGACTTAATGATTCATGATTATGGAGCATATAATACTTTTGTAAGTGTTCATGTAGAAGTAGATTATAAAGTTGATATTTTAAAGTCACATGATATGATTGATAATATCGAAAAAAAATTTAAAGAAGATATGGGAATAGAAATGGTTATTCATATGGATCCAATCAATATTGATGATGAATTAACAAATGAATTGAGAACATTTATAAAAAATTCTGTAAAAGAAATTGATGGGGCATTGTCTATTCATGATTTTCGAATGGTAACAGGAGAGACGCATACAAATCTTATTTTTGATATTGTTGTTCCATTTCAGGTTGAATATTCAAATCAAGAAATATTAGATCAATTGAAAGAAAAATTAAATAAAAAAGGTCATAAATATTATTTAGTAGTTACATTTGATAGAGCATATACGACACAATTTAATAAAGAGTAAATGAAAACATACCTAAAAGTCTAAAATAAACTTTTAGGTATGTTTTTACTTCAACATAATAAAACTTAAATGTCTACCACAAGAATGATCTCTTCGATAACTGAATAATTCATTATCTGGTAAAAAAGTATTACGAGGGTTAATAGTAATGTTTTTTTCTAAAACTCCAGCATTTAATAACATTTGCTTATTTAATCCTTTATTATCGATGAATGCCTTGTTTCCATTTTTGTATTTAATAAAATTTTTTGTGTCAAAATGCATTTGCTTCACTTTTTCAATTACTTCTAAACCTACTTCTAAACTTTCATAATTTATTGCAGGTCCTATATATGCGTGTAAATCAACTGGATTTACATGTTCCTTATTTATAAGATGTTGTAAAGTTTTTGTAGTGATTTCTTTTACCGTACCTTGCCAACCACTATGTATTGCACAAATTAGAGGAATATTTGGATCATATAAAAGAAGAGGAACACAATCGGCAGTAAAAACGCCAATTGCTAAATTTTTTTCTTTTGTATAAATACTATCATAATTTTCAATTCCATCTGAATAAGATAAAGTTCCTTTACCTTGATCTTTTTTTGTTGCTTCATATATATGATCACTGTGTGTTTGTTGCAAAAATACCCATTGTTGAAGAGTTATAGATAAGTCATTACATAGCTGTTTTCGATTTTCTATAATGTTGTGAATATTTCCACCAACATGTAATGCAAGATTATTTTGATCGGGATAAGAAGGGTGTCGTAGGGTTGTACCAGCAATCAAATCATTATTTTGTTTCCATATAATCATAAGATAGTTCTCCTTTTTTTATTTATGATGGAAGTATAACATGTATTTTATAAAAAAAGAGGAAAAAAATAAAAAAATACTAGCACTCAACTATTGACAGTGCTAAAAAAATAGCATATACTGTTAGCAGACATAGAAGAAGAGTGCTAGAAAGGAGCTGAGAAAATGTTAACAGGTCGACAAACTTGTATATTTAAAGCAATTGTGGATGAATTTACAAGAACAGCAGAGCCAGTTGGATCGAAGCGTTTGATGGATTTGTTGGATTTTCAATGCTCAAGTGCTACGATTCGAAATGAAATGGCAGCATTAGAAGAATTAGGACTGCTTGAAAAAACACATATTTCGAGTGGAAGAATTCCGAGCAGTAAAGGATATCGATTCTATGTTGAAAATTTAATGGAGAAGCAATTAGATGACAGTGTTAAAAATTCTTTACAAAATGTGTTTAAAGAACGCCATTATTCTATGGATGAAATTGTAAAGAAAAGTTGTGATATTTTATCACAAATGACTTCGTTGACTTCGATTGTACTTGGACCGGATAGTGAGTATCAGACTTTACAGCATATACAATTGATTCCATTAAATGAGAGAAGTGCTGTTGCAATATTTGTTACTGATCATGGACATACAGAAAATAAAACATTTCATTTTCCAACAGATGTTAGCGTTGAAGATATTAAGACGTGTTGTAATTTACTAAACGATAAATTAATGGGTACTCCTATAAATAATGTCGTAGATAGATTACAAGAAATAAAACCTTTACTTGCATCTCATGTTGCACGTCATGAAGTTTTGTTTGAAGCTTTTGTAAATGCATTTATGAAATTTGCAACTAATCATGTGTATTGTAGTGGACAAGCAAATATGTTATACCAACCAGAATTTGCAGATGTTGAAAAATTAAAAGAGTTGGTAAAAATGTTGGAAGATAGTTCATTATTTCGACAAATTGCAAATCATGAAGGAAATCTATGTATTGAAATTGGTGGAGAAAATGAATTAATCCAAATGGAAGATGTTGCGGTTGTTAGTAGCCGTTTCAAAGTCAATAGTAAAGAGGAAGGCGAATTGATGATTGTGGGTCCTACTCGTATGCAATATAGTAAAGTGGTTGCATTGATGGAATATATGAGTAAAGTTCTTGAAGATTTATATCGTGAAGATGATGAATTATAGGAGGTTAGCATGCAGGAAGAAAAAGATTTGAAAAACGAAGCATGTGAATGTGAAAACGAAGCGTGCAAAGAAAAAAATAATGATGTTGCAGATAGCAATGTTGAAGAAACAAAAGAAGAAAAAGTAGAAGATACAAAAACAGAAGATAAAAAAACATCAAAATTTTCAAAGAAAAAGAGAATTGAAGAATTAGAAACAGAAGTTGCAAAATTAAAAGAAGAAGTTGCAGCAAGTAAAAATGCGTATTTTAAAGCATATGCAGATGCAGAAAATTTAAAAAAACGATTACAAAATGAAGCTGCAAATGTAAAAAAGTATCGTATTCAAAGTTTTGCTACAGAAGTTTTGCCGGTACTTGATAATCTTGAAAGAGCATTACAAGTAAAGACAGATGATGAAAATATAAAGAATTATGTAAAAGGATTTGAAATGATTTATCAACAATTGGTACATATCCTTGAAACAGAGGGTGTGAAAGAAATTGAAGCTTTGGATAAACCATTTGATCCAAATTATCATCAAGCTTTAATGCAAGAAGTGAAGGAAGGCGTAGAGTCTGGTATGGTAATTGAAGTTTTACAAAAAGGATATATGTTAAAAGATCGTGTATTAAGAGCCACACTTGTTAAAGTGAGCGAATAAATAAGGAGGAAATTCATATGAGTAAAATTATTGGTATTGACTTAGGTACAACAAATAGTTGTGTAGCTGTAATGGATGGTGGAGAAGTTAAAGTAATTACAAATCCAGAAGGAAATCGTACAACTCCATCTGTAGTAGCATTTAAAAATGGAGAAAGAATTGTTGGTGATGCTGCAAAACGTCAAGTAGTAACAAATAAAAATACTGCAACATCCGTAAAACGTTTAATCGGTACAAGTGAAAAAGTAGAGTTAGAAGGAAAACAATATACTCCTCAAGAAATCAGTGCTATGATTCTTCAATATTTAAAAGGATATGCAGAAGATTATTTAGGAGAAAAAGTTGAAAAAGCTGTTATTACTGTTCCAGCATATTTCAATGATGCACAACGTCAAGCAACAAAAGATGCAGGAAAGATTGCTGGTTTAGAAGTTGAACGTATTATTAATGAACCAACTGCTGCTGCATTAGCTTATGGTATTGATAAAACAGAACAAGAACAAAAAGTTTTAGTATATGATTTAGGTGGTGGTACATTTGATGTATCTATTCTAGAACTTGCAGATGGAACATTCGAAGTATTATCTACAAATGGAGATACTAAACTTGGTGGAGATGATTTTGATAATGTAATCGTTGACTGGATGATTGATACATTCCAAAAAGAAAATGGAGTTAATTTACGTAACGATGCGATGGCTATGCAACGTTTAAAAGAAGCAGCTGAAAAAGCTAAAAAAGATTTATCTGGTGTAGTTCAAACACAAATTTCACTACCATTTATTTCTGCAGGAGCAGATGGTCCATTACATTTTGAAGCAACATTAACACGCGCAAAATTTGATGAAATGACAAAACATTTAGTAGATCGTACAATGGAACCGGTTCGTAACGCGTTACGCGACGCTGGATTAACTAAAAATGATATTCACCAAGTATTGTTAGTTGGTGGTTCAACTCGTATTCCAGCAGTACAAGAAGCGGTCAAAAATGTATTGGGAAAAGAACCAAACCGTTCTGTAAATCCTGATGAAGTTGTAGCTATGGGTGCTGCTATTCAAGGTGGAGTTATTCAAGGTGATGTTAAAGATGTATTGTTATTAGACGTAACACCATTAAGTTTAGGTATTGAAACTATGGGTGGAGTTATGACAGTATTAATTCCTCGTAATACAACAATTCCTACAAGTAAATCACAAATTTTCTCAACTGCTGCAGATAATCAACCAGCGGTAGATATTCGTGTATTGCAAGGTGAACGTCCAATGGCAAATGATAATAAAGAGTTAGGAATGTTCAAATTAGATGGTATTGCTCCTGCTCGTCGAGGAGTTCCTCAAATTGAAGTAACATTTGATATTGACGTAAATGGTATCGTTCATGTATCTGCAAAAGACAAAGGTACAGGAAAAGAACAATCAATTACAATTCAAAATACAAGCGGATTAAGCGATGAAGAAATTGATCGTATGGTTCGTGAAGCAGAAGAGCATAAAGCAGAAGATGATAAACGTAAAGAAGAAATTGATTTACGTAACCGTGCAGAAGGATTTATCGCTCAAATCGATAGTATGTTAGCGGATAATGGAGATAAGCTTGATCCAAAACAAAAAGAAGAAACTCAAAAACTTCGTGATGATTTACAAAAATCATTAGATGAAAATAATATGGAAGAAGTAAGACAAAAATTAGATGCATTAGAAAAAGCTGCGCAAGCTGCTAGTGCACAAATGTATCAACAACAGAATGCACAACAAGGCGCTAATACTGGTTCAACAAATACAAATGATGACAATGTAGTTGATGCTGAATTTGAAGAAAAAAAATAATTAAATTCTAATGAATACAAATCCTAGTGCTTGCGCTAGGTTTTGTATGTTTCTATAAAATGTGATAAAATAAACCCGGTATAAATAAACTGCGAACAAACAGTAGATTTATATGATTATGCAGTTTATTTATCTTGTATTCAGGAAGGTGATGAAAATGGCAGATAAACGAGATTATTACGATGTGTTAGGGATTAGTAAAGATGCAAGCGATGCTGATATAAAAAAAGCATATCGAAAAATGGCAAAAAAATATCACCCGGATATTAACAAAGAACCGGGTGCAGAAGATAAATTTAAAGAAATAAATGAAGCATATGAAGTATTAAGTGATCCACAGAAAAAAGCAACTTATGACCAATTCGGATTTGCTGGCATGGATGGTGCAGGAGGATTCGGTCAAGGAGGATTTAGTGGATTTGAAGATTTTGGAGATATTTTTGGATCTTTCTTCGGTGGCGGTTTTGGCGGAGGAGGAAGTCGTCGTCAAAATACTGGTCCTCGTAAAGGAAATGATCGTTTTATGCAAATGCGCATTGATTTTATGGATGCGATTTTTGGAAAAACTGAAACAATTACAATTGATTTAGACGAACAATGTGATGAATGTTTAGGAAGTGGTGCTAAAACGAAAGCAGATATTCATACATGTAGTCATTGTGGTGGAACTGGAACAGTAACAACACAGCAGCGCACACCATTTGGAGTATTTCAATCACAAAGCGTTTGTCCTGAATGTAATGGTACGGGTAAGGTAATTAAAAATAAATGTCCCAAATGTCATGGAAAAGGTTATGAACATAAACGTGTGAAGTTGGATATTAAAATTCCAGCAGGAATTCAAACTGGACAACAAGTTCGTGTTCCTAATAAAGGGGAACGTGGAATCAATGGAGGTCCAAATGGAGATTTATATATTGAAATACTTGTATCACGTCATAATCAATTTGTTCGAGATGGTAATGATATTCGAATTGCAGTACCAATTAGTGCATTAGATGCCACATTAGGATGTAAAATTGATGTTCCTACAGTATACGGAGATGTTGAGTTAACAATTCCAGCAGGTACGCAACATGGACAACAATTCCGTTTAAAAGGAAAAGGTGTTAAATCAATGCGTGGTGCACAAGGCGATCAATATGTAGAAATTACAATTGAAATTCCTAAAAAATTATCTCGTGATGAAAAAGAATTATACGAGAAGATTCGTAACAGAAAAGATCACGAAAGCCCTTTTGAAAAATTTAAAAAGGCATTTAAATAGAAAAAAGTATATCGATATAGATATCTTAGACTGTTGATAAATAAGTCAGCAGTCTTTTTTTTATAAGTGTTATAAATATACTTATAAAATTAGAGAGTTTTTACTTATGGTATTTCTAAATGAAATATAGGTGATGATACAATTATTTTAAGAGTATCATAAAGATTAGCTTTATAAGGTGTCGAGCAAATAAATTAGAATCATTCATTAATTGAGAATTTTTAAATTTGCCAGTATAAGTATAAATTTGAAAACCTAAAGTTAATTCTATGAATCTTCTTCAAAATGGTATATATTGATATTATTTTTGTAATCTATTCTATGAGAATAATTTATGAGAAAATTAATGGACAGTGTCATTTATTTCACATGCGAATGAAATGTGATAAATATCTTATAATTTTTAGTTAAATAAATCGATTATTAAAAATATATAACTCTATTTTTTATCAAATTTATATAGGTACTTATTTGTTTTTTTTTATAAATATTATATATTTGAAAAAAAGATAATTTTATATATTTTATATAAAGAAATTATCAAAAATAGAAAAAAATATATGAAAAGGCTTTCAAATGGTGTATAATGTTAGATATGTGAGAGTTACATATCGCATAATCTGTTATGAAGGGAGAGATTTATCATATGAAGAAAAAACAGGTTATGTCACTCGCTTTAGTAAGTTCTATGGCTACAACTTCTTTATTAAGTGCCGCAAGTATGAATGTAAAGGCTGCAGACACTCAATTTAGTGGAGAAGAATGGTATGACCAAATAGAAACTGTTGAAGTAAATCGTGAGGTGGCAAGAACATCGTTTATTCCATATGCATCTGAAGAAATGGCACTTTTAAATACAAAGTCAGCATTAGATGATAAGGATGAAACGCAATCACCATACTATCAAACATTAAATGGTGAATGGAATTTTAAGTATGCAGAAAAACCAGCAGATCGTGAAAATACAAAAAGGGGGAAAGACGCGAGTAAATATGTAGAAAACTGGAATACTGCAAATTGGGATAAAATTCAAGTTCCAAATAATATTCAAACTCAAAAAAATGAGCAAGGTGATTTTAAATATGATACACCTATTTATACAAATCAAACATATCCATGGGCAAATTATGAAAATATCAATTTGCATACAAATGGGAAAAATAAACCAGTAGCACCAACTGTAAAAAATGGAGTAGGTCAGTATAAACGAACATTTACAATTCCAAAAAATTGGGATAAACGTAATGTATTTGTTTCTTTTCAAGGTGTAGAATCAGCTTTCTATTTATATATTAATGGAAAAAGAGTTGGTTATGCAGAAGATAGTTATACAGCGGATGAATTTAATATTACTCCATATTTAAAAGAAGGAGAAAATACCATTGCTGTTGAGGTATATCGTTGGTCAACAGGAAGTTATTTAGAAAATCAAGACTTTATTCGTTTAAGTGGAATTTTTAGAGATGTCTTCTTATATTCAAAAGCAGATGTAGAAATAAGGGACTTTTTTGTTAAAACAGATTTAGATGAAAAATATGAAAATGCAACGCTTACTTTAGATACAGATATTCGTAGTTTGAATCCAAATGCTTCAGGAAAATATACAGTGGAGGCGATACTTTACGATGATGCTGATCAAAAAGTATGGGAACATCCATTATCATATGATGTAAATGTTAAGGCAGGAAATGCGGATGTTACAAAACTTGCTGATGAAAAAGGTCAAAATGGAAGTGGACGTAAAGAAGTCATTAATCCTAAAAAGTGGTTTGCTGATTCTCCAAATTTGTATCGATTACTGATTCAATTAAAAGATGAAAAAGGACAGGTGGTAGAAACAGCATGTCAAAGAGTTGGATTCCGTGAAATTAATCGTGTAGATATTAATGAGGATGGACAGGAACAAGCTCAAATTAATGGTAAGAAAATTATGTTCCGAGGAACAAACAGACATGAAACAGATCCAGTACGAGGACGAGCATTAACGAAAGCGGAAATTAAAGCAGATTTAACAACGATGAAACAATTTAATGTGAATGCAATTCGTACAAGCCACTATCCAAATCATCCATATACATATGATTTAGCAGATGAATTAGGTATTTATATGTGTGATGAAACAAATGTAGAATCACATAGTGGTGCAACACAAGCAGATATTCCATCGGGGGAATCAGCTTGGAATAATTCTGTAATGGATCGCACAATGAATATGGTAGAAAGAGATAAGAATCATGCTTCTGTCGTTATATGGTCATTAGGAAATGAAGCGACATATAAAGCTTATCCATTAGATAAAAATTATTGCTTTTACAACAGCTCGCAATGGATTTTACAAAGAGATCCATCAAGATTAAGAAAATATGAACGTGATAATCGATATACTAAAAATGACCGATCAAAATCTATGGTAGATATTAATTCTACGCAATATTGGGCAGTTTCAGGTGTTGAAGGATGGGTAACAAATAAAAATAATAAAATCCCATATATTCAATCTGAGTATGCTCATGCTATGGGAAACGGATTGGGAAACTTCAAAGAGTACTGGGATATTTTCCGTAAATACCCAAATGCACAAGGTGGATTTATTTGGGATTGGATTGATCAATCAATTGCGACAAAAATTGTCAATAAAAATGAAGTTTATTTGAAAAATCCAGATGGAACTGAATCAAGAATTACAGGTACTTTAGAAAAAGGAAGAACAAATGAAAGCTCATCTTTAAAAGGATATGCATTTGTACCTAACATGAATGTAAATAGTTCAGCTTTAACATTAGGAGCATGGATTAAATATGATGGTCCCACTGGAGGAGATCAAGCTATTATTTCTAAAGGAGATAATGGATATAACTTAAAAATCTCAAAATCAAACAATCAAATCGAATTCTTCGTTGATGGATGGCAACAAGGTACCTTAACTGCGCAATTTCCATCTGAAAAAATTGGAAAATGGGTGTATTTAGCAGGAACATATGAAAATAATAATTTTAAATTGTATATAGATGGTCAAAAAATAGGTGAAAAAACTATTTCTAAGCCGGCAAAAGTAGATGCTAGTTTAAATCAAAGAATTGGAATTGGGGAAGACCCAGAATATTCTGGTCGACGATTTAATGGATTAATTGATGAGGTTACAATTCTTAATAAAGCACTTACTGCGGAACAATTAAAAGGTGATTATGTATCTAAAAAGGAAGAAACTGTATATAGTATGAAATTTAGTGATGCAGAAATACGTAAAAATGTTTCAAATTATCCAGAAGGTTCTACATTCTATGGTTATGGTGGCGACTGGAACGAAAAAGTTACAGATCATGATTTCTGTGGAAATGGATTAATGAATGCAAATCGTACACCATCTGCAGAGTTGTATGAAGTAAAAAAAGTGCATCAAGAAGTTTCTTTCTATGATGATGGAAAGGCAAAAGAAGGAAAAGTTCGTGTTGTAAATGAATTCTTAAACACAAATCTTAATAAATATGATATTACATGGAAATTATTAGTAGATAATGGAATTCAAGCACAAGGCTCACTTACAGAAGAGGAAAAAAATATTGCAGCTGGACAGGAAAAAACAATCCAACTTCAATTACCAGAAATTCATGCATATGAAGGATCTGATTATATTTTAGAATTTAGTGTAAAATTAAAAGAAAATCAAATATGGGCTGGAAATTATAGTGGAAAAAAAGGCGATGAAATTGCATTTGAACAAATATCACTAAACTATACACCAGAACATAGTAGACCAACGGTGAATGTTGAAGGATATAAAGCTATAAATATGACCGAAAAAGAGAATGTAATTGAAATAAGTGGTGGTAAAGATAGCGAAACATTCTCTTTAAATGTAGATAAAACAACTGGATATATTACTAATTATATTGTAAATGGAAAAACATTATTAAAAGAAGGTCCGAAACCAAATTACTGGCGTGCAAGAGTTAGCAATGATCCTAATTTCTCAGATAATTTAAAAAATGCAGCATCCAATTATCGTGTTACAAAAGTTGAAAAAGAACAAAAAGATAAGGTAGTTTCTATTCATGTAGAAGGTAGAATTGATGGGCTTGATTCTCCAAATGTGATTGATTATTTAGTTTATGCAAACGGAGAAGTCGTAGTAACTAATAATTTTACACCTAAAAAAGATGTAGAAAATATTGCTAGAGTTGGAATGCGTATGGTTGTACCGAAAGATTATGAACATATCACATATTATGGACGTGGACCACAAGAAAATTATAGTGATAGAAAAACAGGTTCTAAATTAGGAATTTATAGAAATACAGTAACAAATATGTTTGAAAATGGATATCTTCGTCCGCAGGAAAATGGAAACCGTACAGATGTTCGTTGGACTGCATTAACAAATACTGAAAATGGAAAAGGAATTATGATTTCTGCAGAAGATCAAATGGAAATGAGTGCATTACATTATCGCGCAGAAGATATAAATAAAACATATAATGAATATGGACATCCTTATCAAGTAAAGAAAACAGATGATGTAGTTCTTACTGTTGACTATGCACAAAGA
>JARHZK010000189.1 GCA_029258245.1 Longicatena sp.
GTTGAAAAAATGCATAATGAAATTATGAAATATGCAAAAGATAAGGATATTGCCATAGCTGTAGGTAATTCTAAATTTAAAAATAATCAAACCTATAATATTGCATATATATATGCCCCCTCTAATTTTGTGTATTTAGATAAAAAATATTGTGTTGAAAATAAAGTGATTAATTTTGACGATAATAAGTATTATTCATCCGATATACGAAATAATGATTCATATCATTTAAGATATTTGAATTATAATAAAAATAATCGTGTTATTTTTGAATACTATCCTATGAATCAATTTTCGATAAGGGAATATGATAACAGTAGCATTTTCTATCATTTTGCAGTACCTACGAATTTGAATCTTAATGCTGTGAATAAAGATTTAACTAAATATATACATGATACCATTGGAGATAAAATAGCGACTACGATAGTAGATCAAGCAGATCAAGATATTATTAATAATAATGCGTTAGCAAACAGAACAAAGAATTATAGTGTTTACGTTATTTTTGCATTATTTATTGTAATTATATTATTGCATAGTATTTCTAAACAAAAGGAAATTGGAATCTTTCATTTGTATAACAACAAGTATAGAACAATGTTTAGATATTTATATTTACCACTTTGTATCATACTTTTAATAACGATATTAATCGTAAATGGAATACTTTATTTAATATATATTAAGGGGATTTATACATTAGGTCTTGAATTTCTTTTCTATTGTTTGAAGGAATGTACAATATATTATTTATTTTTCGTAATTGCATCTATAATCATATCTTATATATTTTGGAAAATGGATATTATACATTGTCTAAAGAAGAAATTATCGTTCTCTATGTCAAATTATTTCATGTGCTTTTTAAAAGTAGTCATCATTATCAGTTTTTTAATACCTACGTATCAATCAATAAATAATTTTAAAGAAATATATTATCAAATGAAATCTGTAATAAAATATAAGGATTTTTATGAAAATTCATTATCAATAATAAATGTTTATGGAGCTCATTGTGGAGATTATTTTGCTGAAGAAGAAAAGGCATATGCGTTATTGACACAACAAGGTGGTGTTTATGCAGATTATTCATATCTTGAATTAGGGGAATATGGAGATCAAACACACGTTTCAGTAAATAGTAATTTTTTGAAATATTTTCCAATCAAGGATGAAAATGGTCAAAGAATCGAGATACCTCTTGACGAGAATGCTTTACTGATACCAAAGAGTAAAAAGAAAGATCAGTTAGAATTTTATGCAGAGGATCTTTGTATAGAGGAAGGAACTTGTTCAATACATTATTATGAAGATCAACCTGTACCGCTTATGGATACAAGCACAGAAGATTTTTATAAATATAACGATGGTACTGCATTGATTTATGTTGTAAATGTCCCACCATTTAAGGAGGGAGTTTCTATTAAATATCCTTCATTTTTAGTTATGAAAAATGATCAAATAAAGAATTCAGAAGATGTAGTAAAATGTTTAAATGGAAATTTATTATCGAAAAAAATGCAGATTGAACCAGGATTGAAATATGCATCACTTGCTATTGAACAGGGAAAAGAAATATTAAAATATACACTGATTGATACTTTGTTCTATGTACTTGTATTAACGATGTTTATCTATCAAACAGTATATGTTTATTTTTATACAGAAAAAGAAGAATTAGCAATTCGATATATACATGGTAATAAGTT
>JARHZK010000217.1 GCA_029258245.1 Longicatena sp.
AACCTGTGACCTGTCGGTTAACAGCCGAATGCTCTACCAACTGAGCTATTAAGGCAATGGTGACGCGTACGGGATTCGAACCCGTGAATGCTTGCGTGAAAGGCAAGTGAGTTAACCGTTTCTCCAACGCGCCAATTATTTTCTTTCACTCGTTGAGTGCCTATATATAATACCATCTGATTCTAATAGTGTCAACATTTTTTTGAAAAAAATAATATTTTTTTTATTTATTTTAAATTTTACAATTAAATTAGAAGAGTATATATTTATAAATATAATTAGTATAGATGTTTTTACGTCTATACTATATAATTAAGCAAGTGAGGTGACTATGTTATGAAAAAAATTTTGTTTATTACTACAGGAGGAACAATTGCTTCTAGTGAAAGTGATGAAGGGTTAATCCCTGCTTTAACTAGTGAGGATTTAATTGGATATTTAGGTCATCAAGAACAAAGTGCTACAATTGAATGTGAAGATTTATTATGTCTTGATTCGAGTAATATGCAACCTGAAGAATGGATGTTGATCGCAAGAAGAATTTATGAAGCAGTTCCTTATTACGATGGAATTGTGTTGACTCATGGTACGGATACTATGGCATATAGTGCTAGTGCTCTTTCTTTTATGTTAGAAAATTTACCTATTCCAGTAATTATTACTGGCTCACAATTACCGTTAGAACATCCTTTAAGTGATGGGGTTGATAATATTCGTTGTGCATTTTATGCAGCTATGCAAGATGAATTAACTGGTGTATATGTTTGTTTTAATCGTCAGTTAATTTTAGGAACAAGAGCAGTAAAGGTTCGTACAATGAATTTGAACGCTTTTGAAAGTGTCAATGTAACACCAGCAGGAATTGTAAATGCTTGTGGTATGTCGTTAAATAAAGAATTGTTAATTCATCCAAAAGGTAAATTGAAGTTGTCCGATGATTTGTGTAAAGAAGTATTTTTATTAAAATTAGTTCCAGGATTAAATCCAAATATATTTGATATGTTAATTCATATGCAATATAAAGGAATCGTTATTGAAGCATTTGGAGCTGGAGGTATGCATTTTAAGCGTAGGGATTTAGTTCAAAAGTTAGAAGAATTAGTTGAACATGGAGTTAGTGTTGTCGTATGTAGTCAATGTTTATATGAAAATAGTGATTTTTCAATTTATCAAACTGGAAAAAAAGTGCTTCAAAAAGGTGTGATACAAGGTTTAGATATGACAAGTGAAGCTGCTGTAACTAAACTTATGTGGGCATTAGGAAAGAAACAGGATCCTGAAGATGTAAAAAAATTATTTGAAACTAATTTTGTAAATGAAATAAGTTTATAATGTAGTATTGAATATTACGTTAAATAGTTTTCAAATTGACAAAAAAGTTTGTAAATGATAGTATTTAAAAGGTGATGTTATGTCTAATAAAGATGCTTTCATAAAATTTCATTGTCCAAGATGGAATGAATTACCTGATATGGATTTATATATGGATCAAGTGCTAACATTTCTAAATTCTACTTTACAAATTTTTATACAGCCACATCAAGGAAAGCCAATAACAAGCACTATGATTAATAATTATGTAAAGAATGGAATTGTGACTCCACCAATAAAAAAACGCTATACAAAGCGTCATATAGCGTATTTAATAGTAGTATGTATATTAAAAAGTACTTATTCAATGGATGAAATTAGCGATTTGATAGAAGTTCAAATTGAAAAGTATCCACAAGAAAGAGCATATGATTATTTTTGTTCTGAATTAGAAAGTTGTTTATCATCGATTTTCTTACATAAAAAAATTCGTCATATTACAAGTGAAGATGAAGGTTCGTTGACTGTTGATTTAATACGTAATACAATTCAATCGGTTGTATATCTTTCTTATGTTAAAGAGCGATTACATGTTAGAAATGAAAATGGAAAATAAGAAGAATGTTTTTTAATACAATGGAAATGTAAATACTAAGTTTAGTATAAGACAAGTTATAAATACAATGCTGCCAATGCTACTACCAACAACCCCTGTAACTAGACCAGCGATAGCTTTTCCACTATGTAATGAGTGGTTACTAAATGTAATAGCAATCACTCCACATATAATAGAAATAATACTAATAGTAATTCCAAAGATTAACCAAAAAAATGAAAGAACAATAGAAAGCACACTTAATGAAGTGGAAATTATTCCTGATGTCATAGATGCAATTGTTTTACCATTTGAATTCATATAAAAACTCCTTTATAATATGTTACATTTTATGATTTGAATATAGATAAGTCAAGTATGCTGTTTGAATTTTGTGATAATATTATAGTTTGTTGATGAAAATATTTTAAGAGTAAGTTATATGAAAAAATAAAAGAAAGTAATAAGTTTTAAAAAAGCTTCCTAAACTTAATATATAGTGTTAATATAATAAAGAAAAGGAGTATAGGTTATGAAAAATATAATTCGATTAAATGAAGAAATTTCAAAAAATGTAAATACACGTAAATTTGTTACTACAAAAATTGAATATTTTTGCCAAAATGAAGAAGATATAAAAACAATTACAGATAATATTACAAGGATTTTAACGAAAAATTTAGGAGATGTGAATTTAGCTAAAATTACATATGAAAGTTATCCAAGTGAAAAAAAGGTAGAAGTAGAAATTACAGAGCATATATAAAAAGCGGAAATTTCCGCTTTTTTATTTTTTTGATAACAGATCGTATATTTCAACTATATACATATAATGATAATCATTTTCAGGATAATTTTTCATTGAAATGGAGTTTTCATAAAAAGAAGATGGTTGAAGTTGTTGACAATATAATTTTTTACAAAATAAAACAGTATTTGCTTCTATAAAATAAGGTACAGAATGATAATATGCAGGATGAAGATTACATTTTTCTATTTTATTTTCATTTTTTCCTGATATTTTTCCTAAGTAAGAAAGATCTGCACGATATTGTTCGTCATAAAACGATAATGATAATTCATCTGATGCATCGATAAACTCTTTTGTATATCGTTGTGGACGTATAAAAATAAATGCGACATTTTTATTCCACAAATATCCAAAGCCACCCCATGCAGCAGTCATAGTATTAATTTTATTATTGTTTTTAGCAGTAATTAACATCCATTGTTCACTAAGTTTTGTGAATGGATTCATTTGTAATTTTTCTAATTGATTTAAATTTAACATAGTTGTTCCTCCTTAGTAATAGACTATATGTATATTACAATATTTTTATGTATATTTTAATATTATTTTATACATAATGTTAAATGATAAAAAAATACTAGTAAAAAAATGATATTTATGTAAAATTATATAGTGGTAAATTTAAAAATAAAAAAAACTATTAAAATAATGCATTTATTTATTAAATAATATGTTAAAATATCACTAATGATAGCACTTACATAGAAATGGGGTGAGCCAAAAATGGAAAAAAATTTAGATATGATAGTAGAACAAATCTCTAAAATAAAAAAAGAAAATAAAAAGGTGTATACAAAAGATGTTTATGAAATTATACAAAAATATATGAAACTTGAAATAAATAAAACACCAGTAATTGAACAAGAAAGAAAATTATATTATATTTCTGCAGAATTTTTGCTTGGAAAAATGTTGACATGTAATGCAGTGAATTTGGGAATTCTAGAGGATTTAAAAAAGATTGTAGAAAATGAGGGATTTACATGGGATGAAATACAAGATGAAGAAAAAGAACCCTCTTTAGGAAATGGAGGATTAGGAAGATTAGCAGCTTGTTTTCTTGATTCTATTGCAAATTTAAATCTTGCAGGAGATGGAATAGGACTATATTATCATTTTGGCTTATTTGAACAAAAGTTTAAAGATAATAAACAGATTGAAGTACCTAATAAATGGTTTGATACAACTTCGTGGTTCACAAAAAAAGATGTCTTATTTAAGGTGCCATATAAAAATGGATATTTAGAACCAATTTTGTATGACATGGAAATTGTTGGAAGACAACATACACATAATATATTACACTTGTTTGATTTGAAAAATGTAGATGAATCGTTAGTACGTGAAGGCATAGAATTTGATAAACAAGCAGTAGATAAAAATTTGACTTTATTTCTATATCCAGATGATTCTGATGAAGCTGGTAGAAAACTTAGAATTTATCAACAGTATTTTATGGTATCTTGTGCTGCGCAAATGATTTTAGAAGAAGCAGATCAAAGAGGTTGGAAAATAGATGAATTAGATCAGTATGTTGTTGTTCAAATTAATGATACACACCCAACAATGATTATATTAGAATTTATTCGTTTATTAAAAGAGCGTGGATTTATGTTGAATCAAGCAATGAAAATCGTTTCTGGTATGTGTGCTTATACTAATCATACAATACTTGCAGAAGCATTAGAAACATGGCCATATTCATATTTAAAAGATACTGTTCCACAATTGATTGAAATTATAGAGGCGCTAGATGCTGTTATGAAAGAACGTAATTCTAATCCAAGTACAGCAATTATTGATGAAAATCAAAATGTGCATATGGCACATATTGATATACACATAGGTAAAAGTGTAAATGGAGTCGCTAAAATTCATACAGATATATTAAAAGAAACAGAGCTAAAAGATTTTTATAAAATGTATCCAACAAAATTTAATAATAAAACGAATGGGATTTCATTCCGTCGTTGGTTATGCACATGTAATCCAGAATTATATTTATATTTGAAAAAAATATTGAAAAATGATCCTTCTTCCAATCCGAATGTATTAAAAAGGTTAATAATGTTTGCAGATGATGAGGAGGTTATAAGAACATTACAAAAAATTAAACTGCATAAAAAACAAGAATGGGTTAAACATATGAAAAAGAAACAAGGTATTGATCTTAATCCCAATGCTATTTTTGATACACAAGTAAAACGTTTGCATGAATATAAACGTCAACAGATGAATGCTTTATATATCATATATAAATTATTAAAAATTCGTAGGGGATGGAAACCCCAAAGACCAATTCAAGTGATTTTTGGGGCAAAGGCAGCACCTGCGTATACAATTGCGAAAGATATTATTCATGTATTATTGTGTTTAGCAGAAATTATTCGCAATGATGCAAGTGTATCTCCATATTTACAAGTATGCTTTATAGAAAATTATAACGTAAGTGAAGCTGAAAAAGTTATTCCTGCAAGTGATATTTCTGAACAAATTTCATTAGCTTCAAAAGAGGCAAGTGGAACAGGAAATATGAAATTTATGTTGAATGGTGCCATTACATTAGGTACGAATGATGGAGCAAATATAGAAATTGCCAAACTTGTAGGAAAAGAAAATATTTACACATTTGGAAAAGATAGTAATACTGTAATTGAACATTATAAGAATTGTGATTATGTATCAAAAGATTTATATGAACAAAGTGATGAAATTAAAGAATTGGTTGATTTTATTGTAAGTGATGAGATGCTAGAAGTTGGAAATCAAGAATCTTTAATTCGTCTATATAGGGAAATTTTAAATAAGGATTGGTTTATGACATTGTTAGATGTCGAAGAATATATACAATGTAAAGAACAAATGTTAAATGATTATGAAAATAGATTGAAGTGGGGAAAAATGATGTTAAAAAATATTGCTATGAGTGGTTTCTTTTCTAGTGATCGTACGATCAATGAGTATAATGAAGATATTTGGAAGATATAGATAGGAGTGATTTGATGAAAAGAACGACAGGAATTTTATTGCCAATTTTTTCACTACCTTCTAATCAAGGGATAGGAGATTTTGGGAAACATACGTATCGCTTAATTGATGCATTAGAAAAACAAAATATACGGATATGGCAGATTTTACCTTTAAATCCAATAGGATTCGGGAATTCTCCTTACCAACCATTATCATCTTTTGCAGGAGATGAAATATACATTAGTGTTGATAAATTAGCAGAATATGGATTATTGAAACAAAGTTCTATTCGAAATTTTAATAAATTTAGTGAACAAGTTAATTATCAAGGTTCTCGTGATTTTAAAGAGCCATATTTGCGTAAAGCATTCAAAAACTTTTTAAAAAAATATAATGAATTTGAAAAAGAATATCAATTGTTTACTAGTCAATCAGAGTGGCTTTATCCATATGCTGTATTTATTACATTGAAAAAGAAAAATGAAGGTAAACCTTGGCAAGAATGGCCACAGGAACATAAAAATTGGATTAAAGATAGAAAATATTCATTAAAAGAATTAGAATTAGATATACGTTATGAAGAATTTTTACAGTTTATGTTTTATAAGCAGTGGAATGAAATTAAACTATATGCGAATTCTAAAAGTGTAGAAATTATGGGAGATATTGCATTTTATGTTGGATTAGATAGTGTTGATGTTTGGCAATATCAAAATGAATTCCTATTAGATTCTGATGGCTATCCTACATTTGTTGCAGGTGTACCACCTGATTATTTTAGTGAAACTGGACAAAGGTGGGGAAATCCAATTTATAATTGGAAGAAAATGAAAAAACAACATTATGATTTTTGGATGAAAAGAATCGCTTGGAATGCAGAAAATTATGATATTATTCGCATTGATCATTTCAGAGCGTTTGACACTTATTGGAAAATACCTGCGGAATGTTCAACTGCAATAACAGGAGAATGGGTAACTGGACCTTCCTATGATTTTTTTGATGAATTATATCGTCAAATACCAGATGTAAGAATTATTGCAGAGGATTTAGGTAATTTACGAAAACAGGTATTAAAATTAAAGGATTCCTATGGTTTGTTAGGAATGAATGTTTTGCAGTTTGAGTTAATTCCAAAACTATTGAAAAAAGCAAGAAAAGAAAATGTTGTTTTGTATACAGGTACTCATGATAATGATACAATTAAAGGTTATTATCAAAGTTTACCTCAAAATAGAAAAATAGCATTACGGCGATTTTTCCATAATTGTGGATACGATAATCGTGATTTTAATGAATTAGTGATTCGTTATTGTTTAGATAGTAATGCAAAAATTGTAATATTTCCAGTACAGGATATATTAGGTTTAGGTAAAGAAGGGAGGATAAATATTCCAAGTACAGTTGGAGGATCTAATTGGAGATGGAAATTAAAAAATCTCAATCAGTTTTATGAATTACTTCCTCAACTTGGGAAATGGATTCAAGATTCTAATAGAGAGTAAGATGCCATTTGTTTTAAAGAAATTTATAAGATAAAAATTGGTAGTAATCACATTTTAGTTGGTTACTACCTTTTTTACAAACTATTTTTATTGAAAAAAAACGAGACATATTATGCTATGACTCGTTTTGTTTTTATGAATAAATTATTGTTTTTGCTTTGTTTCTCCAAGTTTTACTTTTATATCTTTAGTATCATTTTCACGAAGAATTTTTAATGAAACAGTATCTCCTGATTTATGATTGTTGATAACAGTTTTTACGTCTGAAACATCAGATACTTTCTTATTTTCAATTTTTAGTATTTGATCACCAGCTTTTAAACCAGCCTTATCTGCGGCACTTCCTTTTTCAACATTGACAATAAAAACAGCAGAAGTATTTGGATTCATTGGGTTATTTGCTACACTAAGCATTACACCCAAGGATGCTCTGTCTTTAACATAACCATTACTTATTAGACTTTCAATAATTGGTTTTGCATGATCAATAGGGATTGCAAAGCCTAATCCTTCAATATTTTCACCACTTGATTTTGCGTTTACGATTCCAATTAGTTCACCACGTTCATTAAACAATCCACCACCTGAATTACCAGGATTTATTGCGGCATTTGTTTGTAATAATTGCATCTGTTGATTATCAATTGTGATTTCACGATCTGTTGCAGAAATAATTCCAGATGTTACAGTACCACCTAATTCCCCTAAAGGATTTCCTATTGCAATAGCAGTATTACCGACTTCTAATTTTTTACTTGAGCCTAAAATGGCTGGAATTAAATCTTTAGCATCAATCTTTACTACTGCTAAATCAGTTGAAGCATCATAACCAATTAATTTGGCATCATAAGATTTATGATCATGTGTAATTACGCGTATTTTATCAGCACCATTAATAACGTGATGATTTGTAACGATATAGCCATCTTTTGATAAAATTACTCCACTTCCTGCACCAGATGTTATTGCTTGAGGAAAGAAGCTGTTTGTAGATATTGCTTCAGTTTGAATTTCAACAACACTTTGGATTGTTTTTTTACTAATTTCTGTAATGCTATTTGAATTCTTATTTGTGTTATTGTTTGTATTTACTGATTGATAAAAAACAGGTTGTTTTGAAAATTGAAAATGAGTGGCTAGTGCATTTCCTATAAAACCACCTAGCATTGCAATGACGAAAAATAGAATCATTGAAATTCCTTTTTGATGTTTGTGATAAAATTTTGGTTTATCCTTATTTTTGTTTTCTAAGTCATCGTTAAATTGATCGTTGTTTGCATCGATATTTTCTTCCATGTTAAATCCTCCTAAATTTATGATACTATTATATATTATAATTATCTTAAAAAAATTTCAAAATTATGTGAAAAAATTGTTTTTTTACTAAGAATAAAATAGATTTTTTAAAGTTTGAATGGAAAAATTATATTTCTATTGATTCTTATAAATACGACATAGATCTATGCTATAATAAAAGAGGTATATGGAATAACATATATTTATTTTCGACTGTTTAATTCGTATGATTATAGAATAAAATGTGGGAGGGAATAACGCATGGCAAAAACTAGTAAAAAGAAAATGGCAGTAGTTGCTAAAAAAAATGCAACTACTAAGCATGTTGTAAAAGAAAATACTGCAAAACAAGAACCTAAACAAATCGCAGTAGCAAAAGAGCCAGAAAAAATTTCAACTGCAAAAGATCTAGAAAAAATTTCAGTTGCAAAAGAACCTAAAAAAATTACGACTTCTAAAGAATTGGAAAAAATTTCAGTTACAAAGGAACCTGAAAAAATTTCAATGAAAGAAGAAAAAGTAGAAAAAAAAGAAACAAATGTAGAAGATAAAAAAACACAATCAAAGGTTAAAAAAGAAAAATCAACTACAAAAAAAGAAGCAAAAACTAAAAAGAAGATTTCTACGAAAAAAAATGATGAAAAAAAGGAAGAAGAAAAGAAAACAAAAAAAACTTCTGTAAAGAAAACAACAAAGAAGGATAAACTAATTGTTTATAATGCTTTATCATTAGATGAATGTATTACTCGTATGCATGCTATGGGAGTACATCATGAATATGATACATATGCTAAATTCTTATTGGATGAAGCGAGTATGAAGAAGTTAGAAAAAAATATTATTGAAGGGAATAAATTAAATGAAAAAAACTTCGATTTTGATAAAGATGGATTTGATTTAGATTTAGTGCTAATCACTTTGAAAAAAGTAGCAGATACTATGGATATTAAAGCAATGGATTTTAAAGAAATTAAAAAAGACATGAATGTAGCAATGAAAATAAAATATAGTGAAGATGTTGAAGAAAATGCTGCAGAGTATTTGAAGGAATTTAGAATTTGTGAAAAATTATTAATGATAGGACAACGTAAGAACATTAGTGATTCAGCTAAAGTAAGTGAATTAGTTGGATCTGATGTTGACGCTTTTGTTGATCATTTCTTTGCATTTGCGTATGATATATTACCAACTTGGCAATACAATGATGTGAAATTCTATGAAGATTTTGTATTTGCAATTTTATCACAGTATTATGATTTGTTTATAAAATATCAATTACGTATTTTGCTTGATGTTGCAGATTTATATATTAAACATGGGGATTTCCAACATGGTGATGAATGCTATGGTTATATTTTACGCGATAATCAAATTAAAGATTATATTTATTACCGATTTGTATCTGTATATGAACCAATTGATTTTAATAAAGCGAAATCGTTAGCTTATGAAGCTTTACAATATGTTGATGGTCGTTATACATATTATAAAAATATTATGGATGTTATTAATAAATAAAAATAGTTATACCTTGATATGTAACTAGAATTTTAGATACATTGATTTATAATCTAAATACAATATAATATATGGATGTTTTCTTGTATTTATAGAAAGCGTCCATTTTTTTAATCTTGATTCTTTTATTTTTATAATTTATATAGGATCTATAGATTTTGTAAATAGTTAAATAATATAATTTTTTTCATATTCATAATAGTTGGGTATTTTGTTGCAGAGGATATATGGAATTGTTATAATTTGTATATCAAAATTCATATAAAGGAGTGAACTTATGAAAAGGTATATTGCATTTCTTCGTGGTATAAATATAAGTGGCAAAAATAAAATTTCAATGTCAGAAT
>JARHZK010000029.1 GCA_029258245.1 Longicatena sp.
CACTTATAGGATTTATCATCATCAAACAAATAATAGTTTATTGTATGAGTAATTTCCACTAGAAGTTATTGAAAGACTAATTTCAATTTTTTTCCTATAGAACTGGAAATTACTTTTTCAATTCAGACTTTTTTATAAATCATGCTTTAGATATTGATATTTTTAGTTAGGACATATATAATGAAACAGTTGTGTTAAAATACAAAAAGGTGTTGAATAAAAATGGATAAAAGAAAAGTTATTATAGATTGTGATCCAGGAATTGATGATACTTTAGCATTGATGCTTGCATTACGTTCACCTGAATTAGATATTTTAGGAATTAGTATTGTTTGTGGGAATGTACCTACAAAGAAAGGTGCAGAAAATGCTTTAAAGGTATTGAAATGGATGAATCGTTTGGATATTCCTGTATATTTAGGTGAAGAAACTCCTTTGGTTCGTCCATATGTAGATGCTATGGATACTCATGGAGAAGATGGATTAGGAGAATCTTGGTATGATTGTATCACTTCTGTAAGACCAAAAGAAAATGCAGTTCAATTTCTTGCAGACACTTTAAATGAAGTAAAAAATAATAATGATAATATTTCTATTATTGCATTGGGACCATTAACAAATATTGCAAAATTGATTCAATTACATCCGGAATGTTTGGACGGTGTGGATGAAATTGTAAGTATGGGAGGAGCTTATAAAAGTCATGGGAATTGTTCTCCTGTAGCAGAGTATAATTATTGGTGCGATCCAGACGCTGCTAAAATTGTATTTGAAAATATGTTTGTGCATATGGTTGGATTAGATGTTACCAGAGAAATTGTATTAACACCAAGTATTTTGGAATATATGTGCAATGTAAATTCAAAAATAGGAGAAATTATTAAAAAGATTACGCGTTTTTATTTTGATTTTCACTGGAAACAAGAAGGTGTTATTGGATGTGTTATTAATGATCCTTTAGCAGTTGCATATTTTATTGATCGAACGCTATGTGATGGTTTTTCTACTTATACACAGATTGAAACACAGGGGATTAGTTTAGGTCAAAGCGTTATAGATGCATATGATTTTTATAAAAAAGAAAAAAACAGTTATGTTCTTACAACAACAGATGCATTTGCATTTATGCAATTTTTCTTTGAACGTGTAGTAGAGGTTAAAAAAGAAGAATCAGCACCAGTTCTAAAACAAATCATGGTGCAAAAGTAAAATTAAATAAGATAAAAATGTTCATAAAAATCAGAAGGTAACTTTTGGACTGGTTCGTAAATGCTTCCCAGGATAAAAAACTAAGAATCGAAAGATAGGAGAATGAATATGAAAAGTAGGTCTATGATTTATCGACAATGTATTGTCGCTTTTGGAATTGTATTAAATGTTATTGGGGCATTTATCGCAATGCAATTGCGATTACCAATTTATTTAGATTCGATAGGTACGCTTTTCATAAGTATATTTTTCGGTATGAAATATGGTATTTTAACAGGAATTATGAGTAGTGTTATTAGTGGAATTACATTTGATTTATATTCTTTGTATTATATGCCGGTACAAATATGTTTAGCGGGATTATGTGCATATATAAATAAATTTCAACTATTAGAGAAAGGGAAAGTATTCCTTTATGCCTTTTTAATTGCGATACCTGCTTCTTTTATTGGTGCTGTGATTACAACTTTTGTATTTCATGGATTTACTTCTTCTGGTTCTACGTATGTGATAGCTATTTTGCATAATCTTGGATTGAATTTTGTATTTAGTAGTTTTATTGTACAAGTATTTACAGATTATATAGATAAACTAGTTATTTTGTTTTTTATACGGGCTATTCAAAAGCGAATATAAATAATAATATGTGTTGTAAAAATCCTATGTGTAGGATTTTTTTAATAGGTAAAAATAGGAATTGATGAAAGAATATTGATATTTCATTTCTTGGACTATATAATATTTACACAAAATTTATAGGTGAGGTGAAAATATATGCAACAAAAAGAAAAAGTATATATTGCAATTGATTTGAAATCGTTTTATGCCTCAGTAGAATGTCAAGAAAGAGGACTTGATCCATTAACAACAAATCTTGTTGTTGCAGATAAGGAACGTAGTGAGAAAACAATTTGTTTGGCTGTTACTCCATCACTAAAATCCTATGGAATTAATGGAAGGCCAAGACTTTTTGAAGTTGTGCAAAAAGTGAGAGAAATTAATCAAAATCGTCGTTGGAAGGCACCAAGACATCAATTGGTTGGTTCTAGTTATGATGATGTACAGTTAAAACAACATAAAGAATTAGCTTTAGATTATATTGTTGCTCCTCCTAGAATGGCACATTATATATCTTGTAGTTCACAAATATATAGCATCTATCTACGCTATATTGCACCAGAGGATATGCATGTATATTCAATTGATGAAGTGTTTATGGATGTAACTTCTTATTTAAAAACATATGATATGAATGCAAGACAATTAGCTGAAAAAATAATTCAAGATGTATTAAATGAAACTGGAATCACAGCAACTGCTGGAATAGGAAGTAATTTATTTTTATGTAAAGTAGCCATGGATATTGTTGCAAAACATTGTAAGCCAAATAAAAATGGAGTAAGAATTGCGCAGTTGGATGAGGCGACTTATCGAAAATATCTTTGGTCTCATCGTCCATTAACAGATTTTTGGAGAGTTGGAAAAGGATATATAAAAAAATTAGAAGAACATGGATTATATACTATGGGTGATATTGCAAGATGTTCTATAGGAAAAGAAAATGAATATTATAATGAAGATTTATTATATAAATTGTTTGGTGTGAATGCAGAACTTTTAATCGATCATGCATGGGGCTATGAATCGTGTACGATTGCAGATATCAAACAATATAAACCAGATTCTAAAAGCTTAGGACTAGGGCAAGTATTACATAGCGCATATAGTTTTGAAAAAGCTAAAATTGTTGTGAAGGAAATGGTAGAAGGTCTTACATTAGATTTAGTAGATAAAGGACTTGTTACGAAACAAATTGTTTTAACGATTGGATATGATTTTGAAAATTTAAATCATTTTAATACTACCTATCATGGAGAAATTACAACGGATGTTTATGGAAGAAAAATACCGAAGCATGCGCATGGTACAACAAATCTTAAAGAGTATACATCTTCAACAAAGCGGATTGTAGATGCAGTTGTTGTATTATTTGATCATATTGTGAATCGACAGTTATCGATTCGAAGAATTAATATTTCAGCAAATCATGTAATTTCTTCAAATCAAATAAAAAAGCGACAAGAAGTAGAACAATTAGATTTATTTACAGATTATGATGCTCTTCAAAAAAAGAAAGAAGAAGAAAATGAATTTCTAATAAAAGAAAAAAAAGCACAACAAGCGATGTTGATGATTAAAAGAAAATATGGTAAAAATGCAATTCTTAAAGGTAGAGATTTGGAAGAAGGTGCAACTACAAAAGAGAGAAATAATTTAATTGGAGGGCATCGAGCATAATTATAGAAGAAATGGAGGATAGTATAAATGTTTGAAAAAGATACTTATGAAGATATTATAAATTTACCACATCCAATTTCTAAAAAACGAAAAGCAATGTCACAATATCAACGAGCTGCACAATTTTCTCCTTTTTCAGCTTTAACAGGATATGATTATGCTATTTATGAAGCAGCAAGAATAACAGATCAAAGAATGGAATTGGATGAAGATGAAAAATTAATTTTAAATAGAAAATTAATGAAAATATTAGAAAATAAAAAGCAAAGAATACCTGTGAAAGTTACTTATTTTGTCAAAGATTTATATAAAAGTGGAGGAACTTATCAAATACATGAGGGAGTTATAAAAAAAATTGACGAAATTTATCATAGGATTTTTTTTGAAGATAAAACGAAAATTGATATTGATAATATTATTGATATTCAAAATGCATTATTTTTTGATGAAGATTGATTATAAAATTATAATTGACAATATTGCAAATGATGGTGTATTCTTTAAAAGAATAAGAGGGAGTAACCGACGTATATATTTTTATAACGTGTACGATGTCGTCAGTGCAGTGGAAACAATCGGTGTCGTATGAAACTGGTGAGACTTTTATTGCATAATAGGGAGGTGCAATAGGGGTCTTTTTATTTACCGTATAGAAAATGAAAATAATAATAGAAATAACACAATTAAAAGTATAAATAAAATAGGAGAATGAAAAAATAATGAATATATTAATTCCTTTTATCAGTGGTTTAGGTATGTTTATTTATGGAATGCAGATTATGGCACAAGGGCTTGAAAATGCTGCAGGAAATAAAATAAAAAAATTATTAGAAATTCTAACAAACAATAAATTTATGGGTGTTTTGCTAGGTGCTCTTATTACAGCAGTTATTCAAAGTTCATCTGCAACAACAGTTATGGTGGTAGGATTTGTAAATGCTGGAATTATGAACTTACAACAAGCAATGTGTATTATTATGGGAGCTAATATTGGTACTACTATTACGGGTTGGTTAGTATCAAGCGTGGAATGGGCACGTCCTGTAACACTTGCTCCAATTGCGATTATGGCTGGTGTTATAATCGTGTTAACACAAAAAAGATATGCAACGAAAGAGTTATCTAATATTATCATTGGATTTGGATTATTATTTGTAGGAATTACAACAATGTCAGGAGCTGTGGAACCATTAAAAGATTTGGAAGCATTTTGCAACCTATTCGTTGTTTTAGGCAAAAATCCATTGTTAGGTATTTTGGCGGGTGCTTTGGTAACAGCAATTATCCAAAGTTCATCTGCATCAGTTGGTATTTTACAAAGTCTTGCAGCAGCTGGTTTAGTTCCTTTTCATGCAGCTATATATATTATTATGGGACAAAATATTGGTACTTGTATTACTGCAATTATTTCTGGATTGGGAGCTAATAAAAATGCAAAAACTGCGGGTTTAATACATTTATTGTTTAATATTATCGGAACAGCTATTTTTAGTATTGTGGCAATATCTTATATTTCGATTTTCCAACCTTCATGGGCATATGGGTCTATTAGTCAAACAGAAATTAGTTTAGTTCATACAATTTTTAATATAGCCACTACATTCTTATTGTTTCCTTTATCGAACCAAATCATTAAAATTGCATCAAAACTTGGACATGTATCTAGTGAAAGTGATAATGCAAGTGAAATAATGTTGGACATACGCATGTTACAAACTCCTGCCATTGCGATTCAGATAGTAGCGAGTGAAATGAAAAGAATGATTGAAGTTATAGAAAGAAAACATATTACTTTCAATGGAAATTACGGTGAAACCAGATTTAGAGAAAATAAGGTATATAAAGAATTCAGAAAAACAAGTAAACCATATGGTTGATAAGTTGTCAAATTATATAATGGATATTTCAGCGTTACAGATAAGTGAAAAGGAACATCAAGAAGCAACATATATACTTCAGGGAATATCTGATTTAGAAAGAATCAGTGCTCATTGCAAAAATATTGCTGAAACGATGGAGTATTTAATACATAAAAAATTTTATTTTACTGAGGATGTGAAACAAAATCTTCAATACATGGGAACTGTATGCAAAGAATGTTTTAGTTATTCAATTCAAGCGTTTGAAAGTAATGACTGTCGATATATGAAAAGTACAATAAAAAAAGAAAGTTTGATTGATGATTTAGAAAGAATGTATCGAAAAGAGAACGTGAAGAATATGGCAAAACAAATATATGGAACACAAGAAGGAATGGCTTTTCAGGATCTCTTGATTAATTTAGAAAGAATTTCTGATCATGCAAGAAATATATCGGAGATAAAGTGTAAAGTAGATGGATAATAATATACTAGAGGATGCTAGTATGGCTTGATATACTTATTATCTTTTAACGAAAGTATAGAATTTTATTCTTATGGAGGAAATATATGAAAACATATGAACACATTATAGAGTTAGAAAATATTATGAATGAACATGAAAAAAAATTAGATGAATTAAATGATTTATTAGCATATTTCACTGAACATTTTGATGAGTACAAAAGACTTATCGAGTATTACTATTATAGTGAACAACGAAATCAAGATTTATATGATGATGAGTTACATTTGATTCCAAGTGATTTACCAAGAGGAATTCTATCGGAGGATGGAGTATTTAATTTTTCTAATGAATATTATGAAAGTGGAATTCGTATGATAGAGATTGGTTTAAAAATGATAAAAAGCAAATAAAGAGTCATAAAGACAATATATGGTCATATAAAATTATTACTTTTAAATAATAAATATTTTTCTTATTATATAGGGATAATAATTGTGATAGTCTATTTTTATACATAAAGAATATTTGTAGGATTGAATAAATAATTTGGGCATATTAATTGAGTTATGTAAAAAAAAGGTTATAATAATGCACGGAGAGGTGTAAATTATGAAAAAATCATTTAAGTTCGCTTTAGGTTATTTACTTTTTGGACTATTTATAGGAATATTTAAACATGAGGTAGCATATTATACTCATTTTGAAGGTGAAACAATGTTGTCGTTAGCACATGGACACGCGTTTATCTTAGGCACTGCAGTATTCTTATTAGTTCCTTTATTTATGAAAGTATTTTGTATTGATAAAATGAAGTTTTTTAATAAGTTTTTTATAACATACAATTTAGGACTGATATGTTCACTATTATTTATGAGTATACGTGGAATTACCCAAATATTTCATATGAATATTTCAAGTTTCATTGATCATATGATAGGTGGCTTTGCTGGTATTGGGCATATTATATTAACAATAGGAATTTATTTCTTTTTTAAATTATTATTTTCAATTAAAGAAGCATGAGGAGGATAGATATGGAACAACGTTATGATTTATTAATTATTGGAGCAGGTCCTGCAGGAATGACAGCGGCTATTTATGGAAGTCGGGCAGGTTTAAAAACAGCAATGTTAGAAATGGGAGCACCTGGCGGTAAATTAGTTAAGACAAATGAAATCAGCAATTGGCCAGGCATTATCGAAACAAATGGTGCAAGTCTTGCAAGTGATATGTTTGCTCATTCGACTGCTTTTGGAGCAGAGTATTTATATGGAAATGTAACAAAAATTGAAGATTGTAAAGAGTATAAAAAAATTATTTGTGAAGATCATACAGTATATGAGGCAAAAGCTGTAATTGTCGCGACAGGTACAAATGAAAGAACTATGAATATTCCCGGTGAAGCAGAAAATATTGGACGTGGGGTGTCATTCTGTGCGGTATGTGATGGTGCTTTTTTCCGCAATAAAGAGGTATGTGTTATTGGTGGAGGTAACTCTGCATTAGAAGAAGCGAATTACCTAACACAAATGGTAGAAAGAGTTAATATTATTATTCGAAGAGATGTGTTTAGAGCAGATGAAATCGTTCAAGAGCAAGTAAAAAATAATCCTAAAATTAATATTATTACCAAGCATATACCAGTAAAAGTTGTTGATGATGGAACACATGTAACAGGATTAGTGATTAAGAATGTTGATACGAGTGAAGAAATAACGATTGATACGAATGGTATTTTCCCATATATCGGTTTGGATCCATCTACATCATTTTTAGAAGGATTACCAATTTTAGATGAACGCGGATATATGATTGTTGATGAAAACTGTGAATCATCAATTAAGGGAATTTATGGAGCAGGGGATGTAATTGTAAAAAAATTACGTCAAGTAGTTACTGCGACGAGTGATGGTGCAATTGCTGCACAACATGCATTTCATCAAATTAAAGGAATTTAATATAAAAATATTCTAAAATTCTCTCAAGCTGTTGACAAAGTAGTATTTCGGAAGAGATACTACTTTTTTTGATTTATTTGAATGTATATAAATCTGATATGTACCCTCCTTACTGGACAAACCAGTAAGGAGGGTATTTTTAATGCATTATAATTATGAATTCAAAATGAAATGTATTATGGATTTGAGAAAGACTATAAATCATTCAAAGAATTTTCGAAAGCAGTCGACGAATATATAAATTATTATAATAATATGAGAATACAGGCAAAAACAAAATGGATGCCTCCTGTTAAATACGGGAAAACATCCATTTGTATAGCTTAATTCATAAATCTATGTGTCCAGGATTCTGGGTACATATCATTTTGGAAATCATTTTATGTTTAGTCTTTTTTATTCTTTTCTTATTTTATTAAGGACGTTTAACGATAACTGCTGTACCTTGTCCTCCACCAATGCATAAAGAAGCAAGTCCTAATTTAGCATCACGTTTTATCATTTCGTGAACTAATGAAACTAAGATACGATTACCTGAAGCACCTACTGGGTGTCCTAAAGCAATTGCACCACCATTTACATTGATTTTTGATACTAATTCTTCACGATTAACTCTATGTTCTTCAACTAATTCATGAATAACACCTAATGATTGAGCAGCAAATGCTTCATTTAATTCAATTAAATCAATGTCTTCAAGTTTTAATCCAGCATATTGTAATGCATGACGAATTGCAGGAGTTGGTCCTAGTCCCATTACAAGTGGATCAACGGCACCTTGACCGATACCTATGATTTCGCATAATGGAGTTAAGCCATATTTTTCAACAGCATCTTCGCTTGCCAATAATACAAATGAAGCTCCATCGTTAATTCCTGATGCATTACCAGCAGTAACTGTGCCATCTTTGATGAAAGCTGGACGCAATTTAGCTAATTTTTCAGGAGTAGATTTACGATTAGGATGTTCATCTTTGGCAAATATAATAGTCTCTTTACGTAATTTTACTTCAACAGGAACAATTTCATCATTAAAACGACCAGCATCAACTGCAGCAATAGCTTTCTGTTGGGATTCGTATCCAAATGCATCTTGTTCTTCACGAGTTATATTGTATTTTTTCGCAATATTTTCAGCAGTAACACCCATATGCACGTTATTCATAGCGTCTGTTAATGCATCATAAATCATACTATCTGTACATTTAAAATCCCCCATTTTATTCCCTGTACGTGTATTAGCAGGAATTAAATATGGACAACCTGACATACTTTCAACACCACCAGCAACAACAATATCGTTGAATCCTGTTTGAATTGACATAACACCTTCCATAACAGTACGTAGTCCAGAACCACACACCATATTAACTGAGTGAGAGCAAACATTTTGCGGAATTCCAGCAGCTAAAGAAACTTGGCGAGCAATATTTTGTCCAAGCCCTGCACTCAATACGTTACCACAGATTAATTCATCAACATTTTCTGGAGCAACTTTTGCATCTTCTAATAATGCTTTTACTACAGTAGCACCCATATCCGCTGGTTTAACAGTTGTTAAAGATCCAAGGAAACTACCGATAGCAGTACGTTTTGCACTAATAATGTAAGTTTTTTTCATTTTTTCTACCTGTCTTTCTTTGAAATAAAACTGTAAAACGAATTGTTTTACGTTTTTCACATTCATATGATAGCGAAAAAAAATACAGATGTCAACAACTTGTGAAAAAATTAATAAGTAATTATTTTTTTTATTATGTTTTATTCTCTTAAAAATGTAAGAGATTGTAATGAATGAAAATGATGATTTTATCTAATCGTTTTTTTCGGTAAATAAAAAAATAATAAATATATAGAAAGTGTAAAAATAAAACTTGTGAATTTTACAACAAATACTTGTTAATTTTTTAACAAATATATTGACGAATTATAAAAATAGGAATATGATAGAAACGGATTATGGTTCTTGAAGAACTTGTATAACGCTTAAATTTTTGTAAAAGAAAAATATGAAAGCGCATGATAAATCCTATTAGTTCAAAAATAAAGAGAGGAGAA